>JAZKZP010000066.1:0-18862 GCA_045612715.1 Eubacteriales bacterium | reverse complement strand
TGTTAGTTTTGTTGAATAACGGGTCGTCGGGGACGCCGACCCCTACAACTTTGTGCTTGTTTTACGGGGAAAAGCGCGAAGCTGATTAAAAGTTTTTTGCTTACTTTTTTTCAAAAAAGTAAGCGATAAATCCCAATTTATTTATTCAAATCAATTTTCTTTAAAATCTCACCGCTATCAAGGTGCTTAATTTCAAATACTCCATTCTCATAAATCATATAAGAAGGCGGATTGTTTTCTTTCGGATAAGTAGTTGAGCCGGGGTTTATATATAGATTTCCCTTCCCGAAATTTTCTATACACAAAACGTGCGTGTGACCGTGAACAAGTATCTCGCCTTTGTTTAAATTGGAATATTCTTTATTAATTTTGTGTCCGTGTGTCAAAAGCATTGACAATCCGTCAACACAAAGATAGGCATATTCAGCCATTATTGGAAACTCCAATACCATCTGGTCAACCTCTGCATCGCAATTTCCTCGTACACAAAGCAACTTTTCTTTATTTTCATTCAAAAGTTTAATAACCGCTTGAGGATTATAGCTCTCTTTCAAGGTATTTCTTGGCCCAAAATAGAGTAAATCACCAAGCAAAATTATCTTATCGGCTTTTTCACTTTTAAAAACGTCAAGCATCTTTGTAGCGCCGACAATATCTCCGTGAATATCGGAGGCAAACATCAGTTTCATAAGAACTCCTTTAGACAAAAATCGGAGAAATCCGCAGACTTCTCCGATTAAAGTTCAATTCAATCATCCGATTTTAGCGGACAATATTATTCTGCGTCCTCTTCTTCGTCTTCGTCAACGAATTCGCATGTGAACTTTTCGCCACAAGCGGGGCACGCAAGGTTTTCGGGATCAATAGTTTCATCAAAGCAAACTGTTTCACCACAAGAAGGACATTCAACTTCGAAGAACATATCGTCGCAATCGCATTCTTCGTCATCGCAATCGCAGTCGCAATCGCAATCACAGTCGCAATCGCAGTCGTAATCGCCAAATTCGCAATCGTCACAGTCACCGTCACAATCACAGTTTTCGCAATCACCATCGCATTCTTCGTCAAGGAAATCCTCAACGTCAGCAAGGTCTTCATCAAGTTCTTCAACGTAATCCTGAAGATCAGCGATGTCCTCATTTATTGCCTCAACCTCATCAGCGATATCTGTTACAAGGTCAAGAAGTGCAGCAAGAATCTTACCTTCGGGAGTTGTCTTATCGAGATCAACGCCATCAGCAAGTCCGCGCAAGTAAGCAGCCTTTTCGTAAAGTGTCATAAATTTCTCCTTTCGCCAATCGGCTTATAAAATTATGTTCGCGAAATTAAGCGCGAGAGAGATATTCGCCTGTTCTTGTGTCAATCTTAAGAACTTCGCCTTCATTGATGAAAAGCGGAACCTTAATAACTGCACCTGTTTCAAGAGTAGCGGGCTTAAGTGTGTTTGTAGCTGTGTTGCCTGCAAAACCGGGGTCTGTCTGAGCAACAGCGAGCTCAACGAATGTGGGGGGTTCAACGCTGAATACGTTACCCTTGTAGGAGATGATCTTAACCATCATTTCTTCCTTAACGAACTTGAAGTTGTCGCCAAGCTTTTCTGCGTTAAGGGGAAGCATATCATATGTTTCCATATCCATAAAGTAGTAGAGATCACCATCTGTGTAAGAATACTGCATATCCTTTCTGTCGATATGAGCGTTCTCGAATTTGTCTGTGGGGTTGAAGGATCTTTCAACAACACCACCTGTGATGACGTTTTTCATTTTTGTTCTAACGAAAGCAGCGCCTTTGCCGGGTTTAACGTGCTGAAATTCAACAACCTGCCAAACTGTACCGTCACCCATATCAAAGGTTACGCCGTTTCTGAAATCGCCAGCCATAATCATAATAAATTACCTCCAAAAATGCATTGCGCATAATTTTACACTCTATTATAAAACATTTTTTCTCATTTTGCAAGAGTTTTTTTCATAATTTATGCATTTTTTTATATTTTTTTGATTTTGGCAGATAAATTAGGATTTAACGGGATGTTTGCAAGTTTTAGATTTATTTGCATTTTTGTTGTAGGGACAATGCGTAGACGTATCGTTATAACAAACTCCCCATAAATCAAAATTTGAAATGGCAAATATATATAATATTATAAAATTATAAAAAAGAGTTGACAAATTCTCAAAAATGTATTAAAATAGACTGAATATATATTGTTATTTTTAAGGAAATGATATTTATGATTAGAAGTATGACCGCATTCGGTAGACACACCGAAGCCGTAAACAACAAAAACATTACTGTTGAAATCAAAAGCGTTAACAATCGCTATTTTGATTGCTCAGTAAGAATTTCAAGAAACTATTCTTTTCTTGAAGAAAAAATTAAACCCCATCTTCAGTCACGTGGTATAAGTCGTGGTAAGGTTGATGTTTCTATCACCATCGAGCCTATTGGCGGAAGCGATGTTTCTATCGCTCTCAATGAAGATTATGCAAGAGCATATTACAATGCACTTGTTCAGCTTAAAGAAACTCTTGAGCTCCCAGGTGAGATTACAGTTGCAACTCTCCAGCGCGACAGCAATATTTTCACTCTCTCAAAGGTTGAAGAAGATGAAGAACAAGATTGGGCAGACCTTTCTACAGTTCTTGACGTTGCTATTGAAAGATTTATCACAGCACGTGAACGTGAAGGCGCTAACATTGAAGCCGACCTTCGCTCCAAGGTTGAAGGAATAAAAGAAAGAGTTGACATTGTTGAGGCTCATAGCGAAGAAGATGTTAGTTCTTATCGTTCCCGTCTTGAAGAAAAATTACGCGCGGTACTTTCTGACAACAAGGTTACTCTTGACGAAAATCGCATTCTCACAGAATGTGCAATTTTTGCGGACAAGGTTGCTGTTGATGAGGAAATCGTTAGACTTCGCTCACACTTTAAGGCGTTTGAAGATATTCTTGCTTCAAATGAGCCTGTGGGCAGAAAACTCGACTTCCTTATGCAAGAAATGAATCGCGAAACGAATACAATCGGTTCAAAATGCTCAAATTCATCTATAGCACACGTTGTTGTTGATATCAAGTGTGAGCTTGAAAAGATTAGAGAGCAGATTCAGAACATAGAATAAGAGGTGGCAATATGAAATTTATCAACATTGGATTTGGCAATATGGTTGCAGTTGAAAGAATAGTTGCTATCGCAAGCCCCGATTCAGCACCCATCAAAAGACTTGTTCAGGACGCGAAAGAAGGCGGCAGAACAATTGACGTTTCTTGTGGACGACGCACAAGAGCGGTTATTATAACCGATTCAGAACATGTTATTCTCTCTGCTATTCAGGCAGAAACCATAGCAAATAGAATGGATGACACCTCATACGAAACAGAGGCAGAGGAAGAGGAGGAAGAAGAATGAGCCGTGGACTTTTAATCGTTGTTTCAGGCCCCGCAGGAAGCGGAAAAGGCACAGTAAACTCCCAGCTTGTTGCAACCGGAGATTTTGTTTTCTCTGTTTCTGCAACAACACGCGCACCTCGTCCGGGCGAGATTGATGGTGTGAACTATCACTTCATTGACCACGAGGAATTTCAGCGCAGAATAGATGAAAATGGATTTCTTGAATATACTACCTATTGTGATAACTTCTATGGTACTCCGTTAAAGGAAGCTCTTGCAGTTCTTGAAAGCGGAAAGAATCTTATTCTTGAAATCGAATGTGACGGCGCAAAGAATGTAAAGAAAATATTCCCCGAAGCCGTTCTAATTATGCTCATTCCACCGACGTTTTCAATCCAAGAAGAACGTCTTCGCGGACGAGCAACCGAAACTGAGGAAGTTATTCTCAAACGTCTTGAAAAAGCAAAGCGCGAAATTGAGCAGTTAGATGCTTATGACTACATTGTTTATAACTACAACGGCGGTTCAGCCGTTGCTGCGGACGATATCAAGGCAATAGTTCGTGCAGAAAAACTCGCACGTCACCGTCAGCCCGACGCCGCAAAAAAATATTTTGAAAATTAATTACTTAAATTTAAGGAGAAAATAATATGCTTCACCCAACAATCAAAGACCTTACAAAAGAAGAATACAATCGCTATGAGCTCACTCTCGCAACAGCAAAGTGCGCTCGCATTCTCACTGATGAATACGTTAAGCAGAGAGAAGAAGCTGAAAAAGCTATGACAGGTAACAAAGATAACGATCGTAGTCTTATGAACAATATTGACAAGGACCTCAAGGACGAAAAGGCAATTAAGAATGCCATCACACGTTTCTATGACGGCAGATATGAAATCTACCGTGAGGAAGCTGTAGTAGCTGAAGAAGTAGTTGAAGAAACTGTAGAAGCAGTAGAAACAACAGAAGAATAAGCCGATTGGCTAAAATTGGCGGAGAAACATCTCCGCCAATTGTTTCGTTATAAAATTTCAAAATAATAATAAATTGAGAATTATAGGTGTGTTCGCACTCGCTTTGCACGATTGTTTTGCCCCGCTTTTTCAAAAGCGGTCGCCCTGCGCGTAGCAGAGCCGCGCGGCTTGAGCGCATCCGCCGTTTCTTTTTTGTATTAAGAAATTTTGCTAATATATTGCAAAACCGCGTTTTTGCTTGCAAAATGTGGTTGTAAAACCACAAGCGCGTTTTGTCGGTGCGCCACTAAAACTTTACAAGATAAATTATCAAACGCGCACCATGTTTTCTTTGCGGCTATACTTGCAAAGAAAAGCGACTAACGAATTTAGGTGTCTAAAGATAGAGCTACTAACTATAGTGACCATTACTCTTTTAACGCTTTTTCTTTTGAGAAAGTAGCCCAAAAGAAAAAGCTTTGCAAAAAGAAAAGGGCGATACCAAGGGCTACGCGCCCTTGACCGCGCCACTACGCGTGGAGCGGCCGCGTTTGAAAAAGCGACGGAAAACAACAGGTGGATTTGTGCGAACAACTCCTAGATAAATCAAAATTTAAAACTTACACGAAAGGAGAAATTATGGAAAACAGATACGCGAAAATTCATCTTTTGGACAATCCATATTGCATTGACAACGAATACACGTATTTTGTCCCCCACGATCTCTCCGATTCGGTAAAAGTCGGATCATTCGTTGTTGTTCCCTTCGGAAATTCAAATAGAACTCAAATAGGACTTGTAGTTGAAACTCATTGCAACGAACCTGCGACAAGAACAAAATCAATCAAAACAATTATAAGTGACGAAGTCAAATTAACTAACACAGATCTCGAACTCTGCCGTTTTATGAAAGAGCAAACTCTTTGCACCATCGGTGACGCAGTTCACTCAATGATTCCTGCAGGTGCACTTTCAGGCATAACAGTTTCTTACAAAGCAACTTCAAACAAAGACTACGAGGGCGCTTTTGCCGACGTTTTATTCTATATTCAAGACCAAAAAATCGTAAGCAAAAATGCTCTTGAGGAAAAATTTGGCATTGAAGCAATTAAGGCAACCACATATCTTTTGAACAACGGACTTATCGAAAAAGATGTAATTATCAAAAACAAAACCGTTGGCAAAGATAAAAAATACTACACTCCATCCGTATCAAATGACGAGCTTGCATCCCTTTTGGGAGAGGGTGATAGTGTTGATGGTTTTAAAAAGCTTCGCTCAGAAATGCACAGAGAGATACTTTCACTTCTTGCACTGCGCGAGAGAATGTTTATTGATGACATCAAGGCAGAGCTTAACTGCACCGATGCGCAAATTTCCGCACTTGAAAAGAAGGGCTATATTGCAAAGGAAACCGAAAGTGTTTACCGCAACCCATACGAGCATAAAACAAGAGTAAATCACGCAAAAGAACTTCTTTTGTCCGATGAACAAAAAAATGCTTTTAACACACTTTCTTCAATGCTTGATGCGGACAAGCCCTCTTGCGCTTTGCTTCACGGGGTAACGGGTAGCGGAAAAACCTGCGTTATGATGAAGATAATCGACCATGCGCTTGCGAAAGAACGCGGAGTAATTATGCTCATTCCAGAAATTTCGCTCACTCCACAAACAGTTGAGCTTTTCTGCTCGCGCTATGGCTCACGTGTCGCAATAATACATTCATCCCTCTCACAAGGCGAGCGCCTTGACGCATACATGCGAATCAAACGAGGAGAGGCAGACCTTGTTATTGGCACAAGAAGTGCAGTTTTTGCGCCCGTAAAAGACCTTGGACTCATCATTATTGACGAAGAGCAGGAGCACACCTACAAATCAGACAACAATCCAAAATATCACGCGCGTGACATCGCGCGCTTCAGAGTTGCCAAAAGTAATTCCCTTTTACTTTTAGCATCTGCAACTCCATCCGTTGAAAGCTATAAAAAAGCCGTTGACGGTCAATATACACTAATTGAACTCAAAAACAGATATGGTAAAGCCAAGTTACCAAGAGTTGAACTTGCCGATATGCGCGAGGAATTGCGTGCGGGCAACGGTATGGGAATTTCCCTCCCCTTGCTTGATGCAATCGGCACAACACTTCATAAAAAGGAACAAACAATCCTCTTTTTGAACCGCCGAGGTTATCATAATTTCGTTAGCTGTGCTTCATGCGGTGAGGCAATCACCTGCCCGAATTGCTCTGTTTCAATGACTCATCATACAGATAGAATTTATCACAAGAGTGAGCTTGTTTGCCATTGGTGTGGCAAGCATATGCCCGTACCCACTATTTGTCCAGAATGTGGTAGCGAGCATATCAAACCGATGGGCATCGGTATTCAACTGATCGAGCAAAAGATCAAAGAACTCTATCCTATGGTCAACACCATAAGAATGGACACGGACACAACCTCGTCCAAAAACGCTTATGACACAATGCTCTCCGATTTTCGTTCACACAAGGCTGAAATATTACTTGGCACACAGATGGTAACAAAAGGTCACGATTTTCCCGACGTTACGCTCGTAGGAATTTTGGGCGCTGATACATCTCTCTACCTGAACGATTACAGAGCAAACGAAAAAACCTTTTCGATGCTCACGCAGGTAATCGGGCGTGCAGGCAGAAGCGAAAAAGAAGGACGCGCACTCATTCAAACGATGAATCCCGACCACGATGTTATTATTCTCGCTTGCAAGCAGGATTATAAAACGTTCTTTTCAAACGAGATACAAACAAGAAAATTGCTCTCATATCCCCCATTCTGCGATATCGTGCTTCTCACCCTTTCAGGTGAAATTGAAAGTGCAGTAATGAAGGACTCAAAACTCCTATCGGATATGTTGAGAGAAAAAATAAATACAACTCACAAAGATATACCCCTCGTTTGCTACGGGCCGTTCGAAGCACCCGTATATAAGCTCGACGGCAAGTATAGAATGAGAATAGTAATAAAAACAAAATTGAACAAACGCTCACGTGAAATGTTCAGTGAAATATATAAAGCATTCGGCAAACGCAAGAAAAATGAGCCAATGCTCTCTGTGGATTTTAATCCATCAAGTTTATAAGAAAGGAATAAACCTTTATGGCAAAACTCAAAATAGTAAAAGTAGGCGACGACGTTTTAAGAAAGAAATGCCGTCCCGTTGATGAAATAACACCCAAAATTTTGCGTCTTCTCGATGATATGACAGAAACAATGCGTCAAGCACAGGGCGTTGGTCTTGCTGCTCCACAAGTTGGAATTTTGCGCAGAATTGTTGTAATCGAGGTTGAAGAAGGCAACGTAATCGAACTTATCAATCCCAAAATCATCGCTTATGCAGGCGAGCAAACAGGAACAGAAGGCTGCCTTTCAGTCCCGGGCAAATGGGGTACTGTAACTCGCCCCATGCACGTTACAGTTCGCGCGCTCAATCGCAACGGTGAAGAATTTGAAGTTACGGGCTCTGAACTTTTGGCACGTGCGCTTTGCCACGAGCTTGACCACCTTGACGGAAATCTCTATATCGACATAGCAACCGATATTGAAACCGTTCCCGCTGAATAAAATCTTGGAGGTGACTCTATGAGAATACTTTTTATGGGCACACCCGATTTCGCGCTTTTCTCTCTTAAAGGACTTTGCGAAAACGGATATGATGTTGTGGGAGTTATCACACAACCCGACAAACCCAAAGGACGTGGATACGTCCTCACCCCTCCACCTGTTAAGGTTTATGCGACGGAAAAGAATATCCCCGTTTATCAACCCAATTCTTTGAGAACAGAAGAATTCGCTTCCCTTCTTGCAGAAATCAATCCCGATTTGATTGCGGTTGTTGCTTATGGCAAGATTTTGCCTAAGAACGTGCTTGATTATCCTAAATACGGATGCGTGAATGTTCACGGCTCACTCTTGCCCGAATATCGTGGTGCCGCTCCTATGCAGATGGCAATAATTGACGGTAAAAAAGTGACAGGTATCACCACAATGTTTATGGCTGAAGGACTCGACACAGGCGATATGCTTCTTAAAGCTGAATGTGAAATTGCCGAAAACGATAATTTCGAAATTATACACGACCGCCTTGGCGCGCTCGGTGCTGAACTTCTCCGCAAGACCATTGACGGACTTGAAAGAGAAGAAATTACTCCCATTCCGCAAGACCACTCAAAAGCAACTCACACCTCAAAAATTCTTAAAGAGGATTGCGAAATAAACTTTTCAAAAGATTGTGACACAGTTCACAACCTCATTCGTGGACTTTCTCCAATCCCTCTCGCTTTCACCCACACACCCGATGGCAAACTCTTAAAGGTAGTTGAAAGTGAAATTTGTGAGCGCGAAAGTGTAAACGCAGATTTTGGCAAGGTAGTATCCCTTGAAAACGGAAAAATCTGTGTGCTTTGTGCTAACGGTTCTATCAATATACTTAAAGTTCTTCCCGAGGGTAAGGGCAGAATGAGCGCTGCTGATTTTATTCGCGGAAGAAAGATTAACGAGGGTGACATCCTCAAATAAAAAACAGAAAGGAATAAACAAATGCCTTTTTTCTATTATTTTGACCCAACACTTATAATTTTAGTTCCCGGTATACTCATTGCTCTTTGGGCTTCAATTAACGTAAATTCAACATTTAATAAATATAACACCGTGCTCAGTCGCAACAGAATGACGGGCGCACAGGTGGCAGAAAAGGTTTTGCACCACCACGGCATCTATAATGTTAGAATTGAACGCGTTGCAGGTAATCTTTCAGATCACTATGACCCAAGAAGCAATGTAATTCGTCTTTCCGACTCAACTTATAATTCAACAAGCATCGCAGCAGCAGGTGTTGCTGCTCACGAAGCAGGACACGCAGTTCAATATGCGCAGAATTACGCTCCAATTAAAATGAGAGCATCCATTGTTAAAGTATGTAATCTCGGTTCTCCAATGGCGTTCATCTTCCTTCTTATAAGCTTTTTCGTGCCCTATGAAATTTCAGGCACTTTCATTCTTATCGCAATTGCTCTCTATTCACTTGCAACCATATTCCAGCTTATAACACTCCCAGTTGAGTTCGATGCGTCCCGACGTGCCATGGTTTCTCTTGAAGCAACGGGACTTTATGGACAGGATGAGCTTGCAGGCGCATCAAAGGTTCTTAAAGCTGCTGCTCTTACCTACGTTGCAGCACTCATTTCTTCAATTCTCTCCCTTCTTCGCTTCGTGCTTATCGCAACAGGCGGTAGAAGAAGACGTTAATTAAATATGGAAAATAAAAAAATCAATACGCGCGCTTTAGCTCTTGAGGTTTTGACTCGTTGCGAAAGCGGTGGCTATTCAAATATTGCGCTTGACACAGTTATTAAAAGAAACGACCTCTCATCTGCTGACCGCGGACTTATGACTGCACTAATCTACGGTGTCATCGAGCGCAAAATCACACTTGACTATATTATTGCTTCCCTTTCATCAATTCCCAATAGCAAAATCGAAAGGGACACAAGAAACATTTTAAGAATGGGTCTTTATCAGCTCATTTATATGAAAAAGATTCCCGCCCACGCGGCACTCAATGAAACTGTAAGCCTTGCCAACAAGCGTTCAAAGGGCTTTGTAAACGCAATTTTACGTTCTTATTTGAGAGATGGTAATCAAATCATATTCCCCGAAAAAATAAACGAGGTTAAGTATCTTTCAGTTACTTATTCCGTTGGCGAATCTCTTGTAGAGGCACTTTTAGAGGCATATTCCTTTTTGGAATGTCAAAACATCCTTAACGCCTTCTCACAGCTTGCACCGATTACTTTGAGAGTTAACAATCTCAAATCCACTCGCGAAGATATTTTGAGTGAGCTTGAGGGCTCGCAGAAAACCGACTTTTCTCCAGATGGAGTTATCCTTGAAAATGCCGCAGTAAGTGAACTTGAATGTCTTAAGGACGGCAGAGTGACTGTTCAGGACGAGGCATCGCAAATCTGCGTGCGTGCGCTCGGTGCAGAAAAAGGCGACACTGTTTTTGATGTTTGCGCATGCCCAGGTTCAAAGAGTTTTGGTGCAGCAATGACTATGGAAAACGAAGGTGAAATTCTTGCCTTTGATATCCACGAAAATAAGCTCTCCCTTGTCAAAAAGGGTGCTGAACGACTTGGAATTTCCATAATCTCCACTCGCGCTCACGATGCTCGCAAACCTATCGAGGAGCTTTTAGGCAAAGCTGATAAAATCATTTGCGACGTTCCCTGTTCGGGATTTGGCGTTATCGGTAAGAAACCTGAAATTCGTTATAAGGACGTAAAAGAAAGCGCAAGCTTGCCCAAAATTCAATACGATATTCTCGAAAACGTTCAGAATTATCTTAAGGTTGGTGGAACGCTCGTCTATTCGACTTGCACAATCCTGCCCGATGAAAACGAAAATAACGTAAATAAATTTCTTGAAAATCATAAAAACTTTAAGCTCGTTCCCTTTACCGTCGGCGAGCTTGAGGTTGATAGCGGAATGATTACTCTTCTTCCACATCGTCACCACACCGACGGATTCTTTATTGCGAAGTTAGAAAAAGTCAGTGAATAATATATTGCTAAATTGGGATTTAACGGTGTGTTCGCACTCGCTTTTCACGATTGTTTCGTCCACCTTTTCAAAGGTGGCTCTCCACGAGTAGTGGCGCACGCCGCGCAGGCGAATCGGCATTTCTTTTTGGGAACTTTTTCTTTGTGCCTCTGGTTTCAAAGAAAAAGTGGATAAAAGAGTAGCAGTCGCTATAGTTAGTGGCTCTATCTTTAGATACGAAAACTTGTTAGACTCTTTTTCTTTTGAGGAAGTAGCCCCAAAGAAAAAGCTTTGCAAAAAGAAAAGGGCATTTTTTTGCGCTAACGCCGCGCGGGCGGGCGCCTTTGAAAAAGCGACGCAAAACAACAGGTGGGTTTATGCAAACAACGTGCGCGACAAATCAAAATTTGAAACACTTCAACCATTTTGAAAGGAGGACAATATGCAAAATCTTCTTAATTTTACATACGAAGAGCTTGAAAGCTTTATAATTTCCATTGGAGAGGCAAAATTTCGCGCAAAGCAGATATTTGCGCCAATGCACAAGGGCATATCGCCTGCAGATTTAACAAATCTCTCGGCAAAAACAAAAGAAAAAATCTTTGAAAATGCAAAATATTCTCTTCCAAAAATAAGAAGAAAGCTCGTTTCGGCTCTTGACGGAACTGTAAAATACCTTTTCGAGCTTGATGACGGCAACTGCGTTGAAAGTGTCGTTATGAAATATGAGCACGGAACTACCATTTGCATATCCTCACAAATAGGCTGCCGAATGGGTTGTGCCTTCTGCGCTTCAACTATCGGTGGAAAAGTACGCGACCTTGAGGTTTGCGAGTTACTCGGTCAGATAATCTCTGCCCAAGTTGACCTTGGTGAAAGAATTGACGGCATCGTTATGATGGGCATCGGTGAGCCCCTTGATAACTACGATAACGTAATCAAATTCTTGCGTATCGTCGGTCATAAAGAGGGCTTAAACATCGGCTATCGTCACATTTCCCTCTCAACCTGCGGACTTGTTGATAAAATATATAAGCTCGCAGAAGAAGATTTTCAAATAACGCTTTCAATCTCGCTTCACGCATCAAGTGACGAGATAAGAAGCAAAATTATGCCCGTAAACAAGAGATGGGGCGTAGATGAGCTTCTTGATGCCTGCCGTGCTTATTTTACCAAAACAGGTAGAAGAATCTCATTTGAATACACCCTTATCGCAGGTGAAAACGATAGCGAAGAAAATGCGTTGGCACTTGCGAAAAAGCTCAATTCAAAACTCAGAACAAGAACAGAAACCATGCCAATTCACGTAAATCTCATTCCCGTAAATCCAGTAAAGGAGAGAGATTTCAAAAAGAGTGGCAAGGAAGAAATAAAGAAATTTGCCAAGGTCCTTGAAAACAAGGGCATTAGAGCAACCGTTAGAAGAACTCTCGGCGCTGACATCAACGCATCCTGCGGTCAGTTAAGAAGAGATGAAATGAAGAAAGAAAACGAAAACAATTCCAACTAAAAGGAGCAGTTATGAACATTTACGGCTTAACCGATAAGGGTATGATAAGAGAAGCAAACGAGGATTGCATTGGCATCACTTGTTTGACCAACGGAATAACCATAGCTGTCGTTTGTGATGGAATGGGTGGCGCAGTAGGTGGAAAAATCGCTTCTGCTATCGCTGAAGAAGCATTTATGACCTCTATGGTAGAGGCAGCCGCCGAAATGGAAAAATCAAAATTTGATAGCAAAAAAATCAAATCTCTTATAAAAGATAGTGTTGAAAAAGCAAATATTGCTGTTCTTCAAAAATCAAGAGATGACCTCTCACTTACGGGTATGGGTTGCACCCTCAACGCAGTTGTTTTCTGCGAACCAAAATCAAAGATTTATTATGCAAACGTTGGTGATAGCCGTTTGTATATGATCAACAAGCGTGAGATCAAGCAGCTTTCAAAGGATCACTCATATGTTCAAATGCTCGTTGATAACAAGGAGATAACTCCCGAAGAAGCAGAAGATCATCCCAAGAAAAACCTTATCACCAAGGCGCTTGGCATAAAAGAGGACGTTGATCCCGATATTTCAGACCGTAGAATATCCACTAAATCCGAAACATATTTTCTTATATGCTCGGACGGCCTTCACGGACTTGTAAAAAAAGAAAAGCTCAAAAAGGTGGCTTTGGCTCCCATTGGCATTGAAGAAAAAATATTTACATATATAAGACTTGCAAACGAAGCGGGCGGCGATGACAATATTTCCGCAATTCTTCTTTGCACAAAGGAATCGGAGGTGAGCAAATGACCGCTTACGACTCCTTTATAGGTCAGACATTTGAGGGTAGATATACAATAGTCAACGTTATAGGTACAGGTGGCATGGCTACCGTTTACGGCGCTTATGACCAAGTGACAGGACGCTCGGTTGCCATCAAAATGATGCAAAAAAAGCTTGAACACAACGCAAGACAAATAAGTCTTTTCGTTAATGAGTCAACTGCACTATCACTTCTCTCCCACCCAAATATCGTTCAAGTCTATAACACTGTTATCACAAGCAGTGCAAAATATATTATCATGGAATATGTTGAGGGCATTACCTTAAAAAAGCATATCGACCACCGCGGTGCTCTGCCCGAGCGTGAGGTGCTCTATTATGCAACTCAAATTCTTTCAGCTCTTGACTATATTCATTCCAAGGGCATCGTCCATTGTGACATCAAGCCCCAAAACATCATTCTTTTGCAAAATGGTAGCATAAAGGTAGCCGACTTTGGCATAGCACGTCTTGACGCAATGCTCGACCGTTCAAACGAAAGAAGTGACATAGCACTCGGCACCGTTTATTATGTCAGTCCCGAGCAGGCGCAAGGAAAAGCGCCAATGCCCGAAAGTGATATTTATTCACTTGGCGTTATGTTATATGAAGCAATGACAAATCGCTTGCCATTCTATCACGAAAACTCAACCGAGGTTGCAAAAATGCAGATAAGTAAGGATCCAACTCCTCCAAGCGTTTATAGACACGATATTTCTATCGGTCTTGAACAGATCATTCTGCGCGCCATGGAGAAAAATCCTAAAAAGCGCTATGCAAACGCAACTGAAATGCTTACCGATATTCGCGCCCTTCGTCAAAATTCAAAAACAGTATTCGGCAATGAAAATCATTTCAGTCGATATAAAGTGATAGAAAGAAAAACTGTTTCCAACGCGTCAAACGTTTCAAACAGAAGCATCTATCCAATGAGTGAACGTGGTGTGAACTTTGCAGAAAATCAAACATATTTTAAAAGAAACACCTCACATTCAGGTACATTCACTCCGAGAAGCGAACAGATAAACCACACCGGAAGAACTCCCGTTGGCACTGGTAGAACTCCTTCTCAAACCGGAAGGACAAGAGCAATCACAGCCTCTAATCTTGCAGCACAAGGAAGAACTCAAAGAATTCCGTCGGGTGCGCTTCCACCAATGCATTCACAAAAGCTACCAAGAGCAACTAATACTGTTGCAATAGATGACGAAAAGATTGCAAAGGAATTAAGAGAAAGTAAATGGATCTCAATCCTTCTCGGTATCATCAGCGCCCTGATAATAGTAATAATTCTCTCATTTGCGGTTTGGTTTTCTATTGCACCCAATAATAGACTTCAAAACACAAACCATTATTCACAATACGCAACAGAAACGGAAATAGAATGGAATACAGAACACACGGAAAAATTTTAAAGGGTGTTGGTGGTCTTTACACAATAAAGCTCGTCAATAACGACACTCATAAACAAAATTTTAATACCGAATCTCCACTAGCTTCGCATCTTATATCCTGCTCAGCAAGTGGCTCATTCAGACACAATCACATAAAGCCCTTAGTTGGAGATAACGTTGAGGTGATTTACACCGACCACTCTCTCGAGGTGATGGATACAAAGAATAACGATATAAGAATTTCAGATATTCTTGAGCATAAAAATGAGCTTATTCGTCCGCCGATGGCTAACCTTGACGTTATGTTTATCTCAATGGCGGCAGCTTCTCCTGCACCCGTGCTTCCAACGATAGATAAGCTCATCTGCATCGCAGAGCATAACGATATTGAGCCCGTCATCATAATTGGAAAGTGCGACCTTGCCCCCGAATATGCCAAGGAATTACAAGAAATTTATCAAAAAGCAGGCTACGATGCATTCGTTTTGAGTGCCAAAACAGGAGAGGGAGTCGAGTCTATACGAGAGTTTGTAAGCACTCATCTCGACGGCAAAACCGCCGCCTTTGCGGGTGCTTCTGGTATCGGAAAATCCACACTTTTGAATGCGCTATTCCCCGAATTGTCACTCACAACTAATACGATAAGTGTTAAAATTCAGCGCGGACGTCACACTACGCGCCACGTTGAGCTTTATCCTATAAGTGATAAAGAAAATACCGGCTATATCGCTGATACACCCGGATTTTCGCTCCTCGATTTTGAGAGATTTAACTTCTTTGATAAAGAGGACCTTGCCTATAATATGCGTGAATTCCGTGATTACATAGGTGAATGCAGATACACAAAATGCTCACATACAAAGGAAGAGGGCTGCGCGATTCTTGAAGCCGTAAAAAATGGCGAGATTTCCAAATCCCGTCACGATAGCTTCCTTGAAATCTATGCCGCACTTAAAAATAAAAATAAGTGGGATAAATAATATGAAATCATACATTTTCATCGGCGGTGAGGTGGATAAATCCGCTTTAACGTCGCCAATTCCCGATAACGCGCTCGTTATTGCCGCGGATTCGGGATATGATAACGCAAAAAAGCTCGGATATGCCGAAAGATGCGACTTTATCGTGGGCGATTTTGACTCCACAAAGGAAAAAGCATTTTGCTCACGCGCAAAAATCGTGCGTGTTCCTGCCGAAAAGGATGAAACCGACACGCAGCTCGCCATAAATATCGCCATAGAAAACGGTGCAGACGAGCTTTATATCGTTGGTGGTCTTTCAGGTCGCCTTGACCACACGCTTTCTAATCTTTATCTGCTCGAAGCTCTTGCAAAAGTAGGTATTTATGCTTCAATTTGCGACGGCAAAAATAGAGTTCGCTATCTCAAAGAGCGTTCGTCACTGCTTGTTCAAAAGGATGAATATAAATATTTTGGCTTGATTTTGACAAGTGAAAAAGCAAAAGGAGTCACTGTTGAAGGCGCAAAATATCCCCTCAAAAATGCAAAATTAGAGAGAAACAATCCCTCTTTTGCCATTTCAAACGAGGTAACGGAGAATTTCGCAATGGTATCCATCAAAAAAGGCGGACTTTTTGTGATAGAAAGCAAGGAGTTAGCATAAAAGCATCTTTCTTCATATAATGAAATTGACTACATAGTCAATTTTCATTACTTCGAGGTAATATTATGAAAATCGTGCTTTATAAAACACCAACCGTTCTTTCAATGCTTATTCGCAAAATTTTAGGAATAAAGAAAAGCAAAACATAGTAGGGGCGCCCATTGGGCGTCCGTTACAAATTGGGATTTATGGTGGAGTTAGTACAAACAAATTCAAAACAGAAGTAATCTTGTAGGGACCGGCGCCCCCGACGGTCCATTTCAAAAATAAAGTAACTTTTTTATAAAAATATTTGATTTTGTTTTCACGAAGCCGCGAAATTTGATGTTTTTTCTTCATCGTGGACCGTCGAGGACGCCGGTCCCTACAAAAGTTAGTTTTATTGAAATAAAATATCAACATCCCTATAAATCAAAATTTGAATTCAAATTTAAGGAAATAAAAATGAACAAAACACAAGAAAACATCGGCTTTTTACCCATAAATCGTGCTGAGATGAACGAGCGCGGTTGGGACAGGCCCGACTTCGTTTACGTCACAGGTGACGCATATGTTGACCACCCATCGTTTGGCGTATCAATAATATCAAGAGTGCTCGAAGCAGAGGGCTTTAGAGTTGCAATTCTCTCCCAGCCCGACTATAAAAGCGCAGAGCCGTTCAAAGAATTTGGTCGTCCCCGACTTGGATTCCTTGTTACTGCAGGTAACATCGACTCAATGGTAGCTCACTACTCCGTTGCCAAGAGAAGAAGAAATTACGATTACTATTCCGCAGGCGGAAAAATGGGCAACCGTCCCGATCGCGCTACTATAGTTTATTGTAATAGAATAAGAGAAGCATACGGTGATATTCCGATTGTAATCGGTGGTCTTGAGGCATCCTTGCGACGTTTCGCCCACTATGACTATTGGGACGACAAGGTGCGTCGTTCAATTTTGGTTGACTCACGTGCGGACATCCTTACATACGGAATGGGCGAAAACATCTTGCGCCGAATCGCGTTTTTGCTTGATAAAGGCGTACCCGTAAAGAAAATTCGTGATGTGCGTGGCACTTGCTACCTTGCAAATCCTGACGATGCAGTTCACTTCCCCATCGCCGCAGAATTTGACTATAACGAGCTCAAAACGGACAAGAAAAAATATGCCGATGCATTCGGCGTTCAATATAAAAATCAGGATAGCATCAACGGAAAGGCGATAATCGAACATTACGATAATAAAATTCTCGTTCAAAATCCTCCGATGCCTCCACTTGAGCGCGAGGAGCTCGACAAGGTTTATGCCCTGCCCTATATGAGAACTTATCACCCCTCTTACGAGAAGGATGGCGGTGTGCCTGCAATCGAAGAAGTGAGATTTTCTATCACTCACAACAGAGGATGCTTTGGCGCGTGCAATTTCTGCGCACTTGCGTTCCACCAAGGCAGAACAGTACGTTCAAGAAGCGAAGAAAGCGTTCTTCGTGAGGCAAAAATCATCACCGAAATGCCCGATTTCAAGGGATATATCCACGATGTTGGTGGCCCGACTGCAAACTTCCGTTACCCTGCGTGCGACCATCAGTTAAAGCACGGAGTTTGCTCAAACAAGAAGTGTTTAGCACCCACTCCTTGCAAAAATTTGAAGGTTGACCACACGGAATATATGGAAATGCTCTCTAAAATCGAGAAGCTCCCCAAGGTTAAAAAGGTTTTCATTCGTTCGGGAATCCGCTTTGACTACCTTATGTATGATGAAAACGATGCATTCTTCAAAAAGCTCGTTTCTGACCACGTTTCAGGTCAACTTAAGGTTGCGCCCGAGCATATTTCCGATAGAGTTCTCGACTCAATGGGCAAGCCCCATATTGATGTTTATAACGCATTTAAGAAGAAATATTTCGACTTTTGCCGTGAGATTGGCAAAGAGCAATATCTCGTTCCCTACCTTATGTCGAGTCACCCCGGCTCAACTGTGAACGAAGCAATCGAGCTTGCTTGCTATCTTAAAGCCGAACATTACGCACCAGAACAGGTGCAGGACTACTATCCCACACCCGGCACTGCCTCAACGGTTATGTACTACACGGGAATTAACCCCTTGACAGGCAAAAAAGTTTATGTTCCCACCACCTATGAAGAAAAGAGCGAACAACGTGCGCTTCTTCAGTTCAATAAGCCCGATAATGCGAACAAGGTACGTTCCGCCCTTATAAAAGCAGGTCGTGAAGACCTCATCGGCTTCGGTGGTAATTGCCTTGTCAAACCCGAGCGCGCGCCCCATTTTGATAAAAAATCGGACAAGAAATCAAGCAATAAAACCGATAAAAAGTTCGATAAAAACGGCAAAAAAGGTGCAAAATCTCCTTCAAATAAGGGCAAGCCTGCCCCCAAACAAAAACCAAAATTTGATAAGCCAACAAACAAAAAATCAAACAAAAAGAAATAATAAAAATCCCTGCTAACGCAGGGATTTTTGTTTACATTAACATCCAATAAATTGGGATTTATAGGGTAGTTAGAAAAAGTTAGTTTGTGTTTGGAACGGGAGGCGAAACGCCTCCCCTACAATGTATAATATTGTCTATTCGTAGGGGAGGGGTCTCCCCTCCCGCAATTTAAATTCAAACTATCTCC
>JAZKZP010000065.1:0-6735 GCA_045612715.1 Eubacteriales bacterium | reverse complement strand
ATAGCGTTTGCCATAGAAACAAATGGAGTGATACCGCTACCGCCTGCAAGACAAATAACCGTTTTCGCATCTCTTAACGGTTGATACTCAAAGTTACCTGCGGGTGCAGATGCCTTAACACTTGTGCCCGTTGTCCAGTTATCGAAAATGTACTGTGACATAAGACCGCCGTCAACAAGCTTAATTGTAAGCACGTATTTGCCATTTAAAGAATCCTTAGGTGAAGAGGAAATTGAGTAAGCTCTTGTAATCGGCATACCATCAATAGCTTCAAATATTGTAAGGTATTTACCTGCACCAAAGTAAGCAAGCTCTTTTGTGCCTTTTTCTGCATCGGGAACTAAAACAAAGCTTTTTGTATCCTCAGCTCTTTCTATAACCTCAGCAACCTTTAAATATTGAACCTTTGGGTGGAGTGCTCTTGCAAGAGCGGTTGCGTTGTCTGTAAAACTCGGTAACTCTGCTTTTTCAGCCTTAAATCTGTTTTGACGGTCAGGGAGCATTTTAATAAATTTTGAAGCCTTAAGCTTTTTGAAATTATCAGACATCTTATTTGCCCTCCTTCATCTTTTTAATAACAATACCGGCAGCTTTTTCTCCGGTGTAATAAGCACAGCCGTAGCCGTCGCCGCGTTCTTGCGTTGCGCCGCAGAAGTAGAAGTTATCAAACGGTTGGTCTTTTTCGTACTGTATTGTACGCGGAAGCATGCTATCCCATTTTTCAAGCATATATCCGTAAGGTGTGCCGAGAGGTGTGTTAAGGTAACGCGCAAACGTTGGCGGAAGAGCAATTTCAATTTCCTCAATATATGGCTTAATTGAAATGTTAAGTGCTTTTTCGCAGGTTTCAATCATATCCTCAGCAACTTTTGTTTTGAATTTTTTATAGTCTTGTGGCTTGATATCCTTCATAACGTCACCAAAGGTCATGGTTGTTAAGAACAATTGGCTTGTGCCTTCAGGTGTGCAATCAGGAATAATCTCGTTAAGGCAGTTTATAATGCAATAACCGCTAAAATAATTTTGGGCTGCATCATATTGCTTGTCTGAGTCGGAATCCGGTGCAATAAATACAGAGTAATCCTTAATGCCAAGCTCTTCCTTGGTTTTATTCATACCAAGGTAAACAGTAGTAAGTGTACAAGCCGTTTTTCTTGCGTTAAGCATTTTAAGCTGCATTTCAGGCACGTCTTCTTTATCTAAAAGCTCAGTGAAAACCTTGTAAGGATAGCAGTTACAAATAAAGTGCTTACCGTAAACCTCTTTTTCGCCGTTAATAACAACACCAACGGGTTTACCATCCTTCATTATGAGCTTTGTAACGTCTGAGTTGTACCAGATTTCTCCGCCAAAGTCACGAATTTTCTTATCAATAGCAAGACTCATTTCGTGGCTTCTGTACTTAGGAATACCTGTACCGCTGCGAACGTAGCTGTGAAGCACACATAAATAGTAAAGGAAATCAAATTGTGAAGCGGGTGAACCCATATAGCACCAATAGGTGTTAAAAATATCCTGTGCCTTTTTTGGCATACCGAGTGCATCAAGTGCTTCCTTCATAGTATGAGAAATCATTCTCATAAGGTCGGGAACGTCCTTTAATGAGCCGGGTATTTTTGAAGGGTCCTCAAGGCAATCAAATGCCTTAAACATACTTATTGATAAATCAAAAGCCTTGCGGCAGCTTTCGTAAGAGCCGGGCACAATTTCATCAAGCTTTCTTGAGAAAGCCTCAAAGCCTACGGGCATACGTGCGTCAACTGTAACCTCAACGCCATCCTCGTTAATAAAGGTGTCTGTGTCGCCTTCCTTTGCAGGAACAACAAGACGGAAAGTTGAGTCGTGACGGCACCAGCTTACGTCTGCATCAATGCGGTTAAATACCTCCTCAATTGTACCTGCCTCTTTTTCGTCACCTATACCGGCTAATTCGTGAAGAGAGGGCTCAAACTCAAAACGACCTCTTACAAACGAAGAGGCAGAGCCACCGGGAATATTGTGTCTTTCCAAAAGGAGTGTGGAAAGACCGGCTTTTGCGCAGTTTGCAGCTGCAGCAAGACCACCGTTGCCGGCGCCAATTACTATTACGTCATAGTTTTTCATTGTTTTTCCTCCGTTTTTATATTTTTGTTTTTCTTAATTTGTCTTTTAGATAATATAACAGATGCTAAAATAGCAAAAACAAGTGCGGGTAATGCATAAAGATAAGAAAGTGGATTTGTAAGGTCACCCTTTGAGCCTAAAAGCGTCCATAACATATTAAGCACAAGAAGTCCTAAATTTGATGCAATAAAATATTTTGTGAACGGAATGTTTAAAGCACCGAAAATAAGGCTGCTTAAATCAGACGGCATAAGCCCGCCCGCTTTAAAAATAAGCACAAGGGCAAAGGAGTTTTCGTCTGTAAAGTCATCTAGTTTTTTTATAGCCTTAAATCTTTTCTTAAGAGAATTAACCATATCCATTCCGGTGAATTTACCGAGGAAATAAGGGAGTATAAGGCTACAGGCGGTAGCGAGTGCATTTACAAGTACCGCAGTAAAATAATTATCAAAAACTATTCCGGATATAACAAATAACACCGCAGGCGGAAAAATAAGTGCAAAGGATTTTACAATGCTGAATCCTACAATAATTAAAATAACAGTTAACGTGCCACCGGTAAGGTAGGCGGTTAAAGCGTCAACGTTGTTTACGGAAACGTTGTTTTCAGAAAGAAATGTAGCACAGACAATAACCATAACCAGCATAAATGCAAAGGAGCAAATCTGTAAAATTTTAATAAGCTTGCCGTACTTGTCGTTTTTCTTTGTTTCTTTCACAAAATCACTCCATTTATAATTGTATAGCCGCAAATTTAATTGTATAACTATAGTTATAATATGTCAATTGTAATAATGACAGAAAAAACACCGTCATCTTTGTCATAATGGTAAAGATGGCGGTGTTTGTGTTTATAACGATTATAGTTAGTCGAAACAGTGTGAAAATACACTGTTTCGATACCAAATTATATATTTGGTATCGAATTTTCTTTGAAAATTCGACTATAATCCTTTCAATGACTGTAATGCAAAATTGTATTTTTGAAAGACAATTTTGCTAAAAGCCGATAATATCGGCTTTATCGAAACGCAACTGCGTTTCGATAAATTACAATCATTATAATCAAATCGACAAACTTGAATTTGTAGAGGTAGTTAATTATGGTCGATAAGAAAGAACTTTTAAAGTAAGAACACATTCAGAAATGGTATGATTGTGGTGAGAATGCAACAAAGGCAATAGAAGATATTAGCTTTTCTGTACAGGAAGGCGAGTTTGTCGGAATTATGGGGGCATCAGGTTCTGGCAAGACAACTATGCTAAATTGTATATCTACTATAGATACAGTAAGTGACGGTAGTATTTATTTGGAGGGCTTGGATGTCACAGCAATCAATGAAAAAGATATTGCTTCGTTTAGACGCGAAAATCTCGGTTTTATTTTTCAGGATTTCAATTTGCTTGACACTTTGACAGTATTCGAAAATATTGCCCTGGCACTCACGATTAATCGAGTTCCTGTGAAGCAGGTTGATGCATTGGTACAGAAGATGGCTGAAAAACTTAATATAACTGATATTTTAGAAAAATACCCATATCAGATTTCTGGTGGGCAGAAACAACGTTGTGCATGTGCCAGAGCTCTAATTAACAATCCTAAGTTAATTTTGGCGGATGAACCTACTGGAGCACTGGATAGTCATTCTGCAAAAATATTGCTCTCAACTATTCGGCGTATTAACGTAGAATTCGGTACAACGATTCTGATGGTAACCCATGATGCATATTCTGCTAGTTATGCTAGTCGAATTCTGTTTTTAAGAGATGGAGCTATTTTTGCGGAAATTCAAAAAGAGAATGATACGCAACAGGTTTTCTTTGATAAGATATTGAACGTTCTTACAGCTATGGGAGGAGATGCTTGTGATGTATCTTAAATTGGCATTGAGGAATATAAAACGTTCGGCAAAAGATTATGTGATTTACTTTGTTACAATTATCCTAATAGTCATGCTGATGTATTCATTTTTGGCACTGGGATTTTCTGATGATATTATTTCAATGTCAGAAAACATGTCAATGCTAACAACTGGAATGACCGTATTTTCTGTTATTGTTTCATTGATTTCTTCTTATATTGTTAGTTATGCTGTTCAATTTATGCTCAGACAACGAAAGAAAGAATTTGCAATTTACGAATTACTCGGAATGGAAGTTGGCACAATTCAAAAATTGTTTTTCATCGAGAATAGTGTTATAGGTGTTTTGGCATTTGGTATAGGCATTATCTTAGGAACTGGAATTGTTGGAATACTAGCAGGTGTTGTTAAGAGCATATTCCAGGTGCCACATACGTATCAGATTTTGTTCTCTTCCGAGGCTTTTGTGCTATGTGTTATATTTTTTGTATGTATGTATGGAGCTGGAATTGTTCGTGCAGTTCGTATTATTAAGCGTGAAAAAATAGTAGATTTACTATATGACAGTCGAAAAAATGAAATGTTTTCTAAGGAGATAAGTACTAGAGTACAATTTGTACATGTAATTTTTGGCGTATTAGCAATTGTTGTTGGAATATTTTTGATAGGGGAAGGAATGTCTCAGCAGTCAAATGCAACATGGATATACCTAGTTGCCTCCGTTATATTATTGCTAGTAGGGCTATATGATATTTACCGCATATTTCCAATCATGATGATTAAATTTGTGAAGAAAAATGCGAAGATGAAATATACGGAGTGTAACTTGTTTTTCTTGGGACAGATGGAGCATCGAATTCAATCAAGTGGACGCATGATGGCAATTACGGCAATCTTGTTTACGCTATCTCTTTCAACAATGTTTGTAGGATTGCTTCTGGGAGCTGGATATAAAGCCAATATGAAGGTTTATTATCCTTACGATGTGGGTGTGGCAATCGATGCACCATTCACAAAAGATAGCTTGAAGAGTTTAATATCTTTTGTGGATTCAAAATGTCCTGTTCAGGATGATAATATTTATTATCTTTATGATGTGGATGAATATTCAATTGATGCCCTCGCCTTGTCTGATTATAATAAATTACGATCCATGTTAGGTTTTGAAAAAGTAGAAATGTCCGATGATGAATACCTAGTTCATTGCGACACATGGAATTACACAAGAGAAATAGAAATGGCAATGAAATCACAGCATGAGATTACCGTTACAGGAGTTGAACTTTACAATCCACAGAGTAAGATTTACCAAGAAGCAATGGAGCAATTTCAGATGGCAGGAACAAATGGATATGTGCTTGTGCTTCCTGATCATATTACCAGTAATCTTCCAGCAAATAAGATTCGCCTTGTCTTAAAGTTAGAAAACGAGGGTATTGCGGAACTACGCTCTGAAATTCGTAGATATCTTAATTCAGGAGAATGGGTTGCAGAGATTCAAGAAGGTGAAGAATTACCAGAACAAGTAACCCTAGGTGTGACAGTACAAGCATGGGGAGTGAGTAATTCTCTTACTGGTTTTACGTCAATATCTTTCTGTAGTCTTTACATGAGCATTGCATTTATATTACTTTCCTGTACGATACTGGCTTTTGAACAGTTATCAACTCTTGATAAAAATCGTCGAAGCTATCAAACTATTGACAGGATTGGTGTATCAAGAACGATGCAGAGAAAACTGATTCATCTTGAGCTGGCAACTTTTTTCTTTATCCCATTTGTCTTACCAGCCATTGTAATATTCATTCTAATGCTAAGTGCACAAAGTTTGTATAGTTCCTATATTATGCAAGAAAATATTATTTTATTATATGGGTTTGTCACAATAGCAATTTTTGTAGTGATTTATTATTTATATTATGTGACGACGTGTTTTTTGTATAGAAGAAACATTATACGGTAAATTTCAATAGGAAAACAGAGTGTCAAATTCCACTAGAATCATAATGGTTCTGGTGGGATTATTTTTTGTGTCCAGAAGTAGCACAAAGCCATGCGGGACATAGAGTTGTTGAGAAAAAGCAATCGGGGGTGGGAGATAAGGTTTTGTTTGGAAAGCGGATGGTGTTTGTATGGAGAGATGTGTGGTATAATAAGAGAAGACTAACTTAAGTTGTGGAGGTATAGAATGCGTATTGAACATATAGCAATGTATGTAAATGAGTTGGAAAAGACAAAAGAGTTTTTTGAAAAATATTTCAACGCAATATCAAATGAAGGATATCACAATAAAATTACAGATTTTCGTTCATATTTCTTGAGCTTTGACGATGGCGCTAGATTGGAAATTATGAACAAACCTCAGATGATGGATGATGAAAAAGGAATTAATCGTACAGGATTTGTTCATATTGCATTTAGTCTTGGTAGTAAGGATGCAGTTGATGCTCTCACAGAAAAAATGAGAAATGATGGATATAATATTATTAGTGGTCCAAGAATAACTGGCGATGGGTATTATGAAAGTTGTATTATTGGAATTGAAGGGAATCAAATTGAAATAACAGTTTGACAAACTTGAATTTGAAGAGGTGATTAAGATGATAGATATTAATGATTGGATGAAAATTTTCTTGCAGAAATTAGATGAAACTTTCGCAAACCGTGTGTGGTTTGTTGGTTTGCAAGGCAGTTATGGTCGTGGTGAAGCAACAGAAACAAGCGACATTGATATTGTTGTAATTCTGGATGAATTGTCTGCTATGGACAT
>JAZKZP010000064.1:0-4262 GCA_045612715.1 Eubacteriales bacterium | reverse complement strand
ATCTTTTATTTGCCATTCTTTTAAATATTCGAATTCTATTTCTATGATAGTGTCACAAATACTTGTAACCAATATCTGTAGTGTCAACTGGGTTTGCTCGGGATTGAAATAATAAGTATCTCCGTCTATTGATATACCATTGTTGGCGTAATGCACGTTTATGATACATCCGTCATGCAAGGAATTGGTTTTATCAAGAAAAAACTCTATATCTTTTATTGTTTTTATTTCATTGTACATATTATCTCCTCGAAGTTCTAGTTTTTTACGAGATAATTATATCATATATTTGTTGATTTTTCAAGTTATTTACATAACTTATTGCTTGTCTTAATACAAGTCGGGTTCGTACATTATCCTCTCTGGTGCACCAAACACGGCAAGCTTCAACCTTTAGGTTGGAGCTTGTTGTGTTTCTTGACAAATTATAATCTTGAACCCTTAATGTTTGCCATAGCAAACATTCTTTTGCGTCCGCAAACTAAAGAGAAGCACAAACGCTCGCGCAAAAGTGGTTCGTAAGTCCCTTCATCTGCACCAAAAATCAAAAGAGGGGTGAACCCCTCTTTTGATTTTTCTTGACATATTAAATCTTGAATCTTTAATGTTTGCCCTTGGCAAACATTTTTTTGATTTTATCAATTTCCTGTTGTGTGCATTGAATCTTTGCCCCAATGCAGTAATCTTTCGATGGTATATTCACCATCGGAATTCATTGTAATAAGATTGCCACCGAGCTTGAAATTGTGTCCTCCTGCGATTCCTGTTTTTGTTCCGTAGCAAAAATCTATGCCAAGATAGTTGATTATAGTGTTGTTGTAGTGATCGTGTCCGAATATCATCGCTTGAGTTCGGTTAAGTTCCAAAACTTTCTCAAAGAAGCCAACGGATGTATCCTGCAGACAAAGTGGTTCGCCAATTTTTCCACTACCAATGGATGAATCCTTATTATATGCGTTCACCGCATCTTGCATCTCTTGCAAGGGGATGTGATAAAAGAGAAGATTTTGTGTTTTGTTTTCTCCATCAAATTGGGCGGAGTCAAGCACGGCATTTTCATAGAAAGTAACACTTTCTTCAGTAAATCCTGCAGATCTTGTATCCATAAATATTAACTGTTGAACTTTTCCGTCGGGGAAGTGAAGATAGTAATAATAGTTTCCATATCTGTCACTCAAATCTCCGCGCTTGAATAGAGAGTTCTCGCCATTTTCGAGAACGCTTGACAATTCTTCAAGAGAATAGGGAGTTTCGTCATCGTGATTACCAAGCACTGCTGCCCACGGAATACCTATGTGGGCGAAAAAGTCGCAAAGAGTAGCAACATCCTTCTCTATGCAATGACTACTGAACACGTCGCCCGTAATAACTATAAGATCGGGTTCGCTTTTCATAACGGCAGACTTGATGATAGAAAAGACCATCGGCATTTCGATCTTTCCATTTATATGCAAATCTGTGAGGTGCAGTATTTTGACGCTGTTTTCTGTTACATTTAGTATTCCTTGTTCCTTGTCAACTTCAATTCTGCTCTCGGGTGGCTCGTTAAGTAATATAAAGGGGAGATAAAAATATGAAAATATACATCCGAATATTAAAATAAGGCAAAAAAGAGAAATGATAAGAGCTTTCAATATAATCGACCTCCAAATTTAAACTTATTGATATTATTTTACCACATCATAAAATAAAAATCAATGGTTTATTAGATTATGGAATATCGTAATCGCTTTTACTATTGTTTTGTGCTAACAACTCTATAAAGACCAAAAATTCAACTATTTAATGGAAAAAGTGTAAGATTTTATCTTTGTGAATGTCTTATATATAAGAAAGTCAAATGATCGTTCTATGTTGACAAAATTTTCTTTGAGTAGTAGAATATCATTGTATTAATTAATAGAGGGGATATAACTATGAAATTTTCATCCTTTGTTCATTTTGCCACTTTTGGTGTTAAGACGATTTTGTTTAGACAAAAGCTGCCTATTTTGGGTACTGTTATCGTAACCGATAAGTGTAATTTGCATTGCAAACACTGTTCGGTAAACAATATAACTGCAGTTGTTCATCCCTATAAGCAGGTCAAAGAAGAAATGCAGCAACTTTACGATATGGGCATAAGAATTTTGTTTTTCTGTGGCGGAGAAACATTCCTTTGGCGCGACGGAGAAAAAACCTTACGCGATCTTGTTATTGAGGCAAAGGAGATGGGATTTCTCATTGTGAACGTGGTGACTAACGGAACATATCCTATAGATTTGCCCGAGGCGGATTTGATTTTACTCAGTCTTGACGGTGACAGGAAACGTCACAACGATATTCGCGGAAATACGTACGATACGATAATGCATAATATTGAAAATGCAACTGCTAACAATATTTGCTTCTATATGGCAATAAATCAGATAAACAAGGACTGTGTTGCTCACGTTTGTCGTACAGCTCGCGACACTAAAAATGTAAAGGCGGTTTCGTTCAATTTCCATACTCCATACCCCGACACAAGAGAGCTTGCGCTTAGCAAAGAGGACAAGCAGAAATGCTGTGATACAATAGAGCAGATGATGAAGGAGGGTGCGCCCGTTTTCAATTTGAAGAGCGCATTCCCGTATCTTGTGAACAATAGCTTTCCCACACCCTGCCATCAATGTGTTGTAATTGAAAACGGAAAGATTTCAACCTGTGGAAGATGTATTGATGTACCAGATTTATGCTCGGAATGCGGATATTTCTTTGTTGCTGAATATACACTTTTGTTTAAGGGGAATCCCAAAATCATTTTCGAAATGCTTTGCACCTACTTAAAATATATTTAGGAGAAAACTATGAGCGCAATCACAAGCTTGACAAGAATGTGGCTGACAAGAACAGTCAAGCCATTTGAATTTAAAAATGAATACGATCAAAAACTCCCGTTTTCAGAATGTGAGGGCTTGGGACTTTATGTTCATATCCCGTTTTGCAAAAGTATTTGCAATTTTTGTCCCTATTGCAAAGTGAAATATGATGAGGAACTTTGTAATAAGTACATAGATGCTCTCATTAGTGAAATTCATCTTGTGGGATCACAATATGAGGGGAAAAAGAGGGTTACAAGTTTGTATTTCGGCGGAGGTACACCTGCGCTTGCGGTGGATAGAATAGGAGAAATTATTTCTGCTTTAAGAGAGCATTTTGTAATTATCGAGGGAATTGGTCTTGAGCTTCACCCTGACAATGTCACAAAAGAGATTTTGACTGCACTTAAAAATGCAGGAGTTACAAAAATAAGTATAGGAATACAATCCTTTGGTGACAAATATCAAAAAATTCTTGGTAGAAAAAAGGTCGATACACAAGCCATGGCTAATGCTTTGAGCGAAGTACATTTTGAAACGGTTTCTATGGATTTGATATTCGCATTGCCCGAGCAAACATTTGATGATTTGAAAAGTGATATCGATATGGCATTTTCACTTGGAGCAAACCACGTTGCTATTTATCCGTTTATTGATTTTACATTCACAAAAAGTCCTGTAAAGGCAATGCCCAAAAGACAAAAGCGAAAGCTTCTTGACGATATAACGAAATATTGCTATTCAAAAGGATATGCACGAAATTCAATATGGACGTTTTCTTGTGATAAGGCAGAATATTCCTCTATGACGAGAGAAAATTTCCTTGGCTTCGGTTGTTCTGCTACTACACTTTTAAAAGATCAATTTAAGATAAACACCTTTGACGTTGAGTCATATTGCAAAAGAATTAATGAAGGAAAGCTTCCAACGTCCTTGACAATTAGATTTATCAAGCGACAGAGAATGATCTATTGGCTTTTCTGGACGGCTTATAGCACAAGAGTTGATGAGAGGGATTTTGAAAGATTTTTCGGCAAATCACTTAGAAAGATGTATGGCTTTGAGCTATTTGTTGCAAAGTTACTCGGCTTTATCAAAGAGAAAAACGGAGTTTATGAAATGACTCTTAAAGGTGCATTCTATTATCACTATTACGAGAATTTTTATACCCTTTCATACATTGACAAAATGTGGGGAATTATGCGCAAAGAGGCATTTCCAAAGGAAATAGAATTATAATATGATTATTAAACTCCCCTGTGGCTGCAGGGGAGTTTGTTTATAAATTGGGATTTATCTATTAGTTACTTTTCTTTTATAACGGGTCGTCGGGGACGCCGACCCCTACTGCTTTGCGCTGATATTATTGGGGAAAGCGCGAAGCTGATTAAAAGTTTTTTGCTTACTTTTTTTCAAAAAAGT
>JAZKZP010000063.1:0-6156 GCA_045612715.1 Eubacteriales bacterium | reverse complement strand
GTTAGAAAAAGTTAGTTTGTGTTTGGAACGGGAGGCGAAACGCCTCCCCTACAATGTATAATATTGTCTATTCGTAGGGGAGGGGTTTCCCCTCCCGCAATTTAAATTCAAACTATCTCCCCCTATAAATCAAAATTTGAAAACCTGCAATTATATTTTTACCAACTTTGAAATATAGTTTTTGGAGCAAAAATGAAAGAATTTCAGATAAAAAAGAACGATGCAGGGCAGCGTCTTGACAAGTTTTTGACTAAAGCAGTCAAGGGATTGCCTATATCGTTGATGTACAAATATATTAGAACAAAGAAAATAAAGGTCAATCGCGCAAGAACTGAGCAGAAATATGTTCTTCAAGAGGGTGACATAGTTCAGTTGTTTATCAAGGACGAGTTTTTTGACTCTCCCGAAAAGGATAACTCTGCGCTTGCGTCTATCACTCCCAAATTGACCATAGTTTATGAGGATGAGAACATCATCCTTTGCAACAAACGCCCCGGAGTGCTTGTCCACGAGGACGATGAGGGCAAGGATAATACACTCATTATGCACATTAAGGCATACCTTTATCAAAAGGGTGAATATGACCCCGAAAACGAGCAGAGCTTTGCCCCTGCGCTCTGCAATCGAATTGACAGAAACACGGGTGGCATCGTTATTGGAGCAAAGAATGCAGAGGCGCTTCGTGTGATGAACGAGAAGATTAAAAAAGATGAAATTTCAAAGTTTTATTATTGCGTTGTTCATGGAAAAATGCCCAAAAAGGCAGACACCTTGACGGGATTTCTTCTCAAAGATAGCGATAAAAATCAAGTTAAGATTTTTGACAAGCAGGTCAAGGGCTCGAAGAATATCATCACGAAATACAAGGTGGTTTCTGAAAAGAACAATACTTCCTTGCTTGAAATTGAGCTTGTTACGGGCAGAACGCACCAAATTCGTGCGCATATGAGTTATATCGGGCATCCGCTTTTGGGTGACGGCAAATACGGTATCAACAAGGACGATAGAGCAAAGGGATATAAATATCAAGCACTTTATGCCTACCGTTTGCGTTTTGATTTTGATGACGATAGTGGTGCGCTTGGCTATCTCAAGGGCAAAGAGGTAAAGCTATCCCGCGATGACGTTTGGTTTTTAAAGGATTTTATTTAATTGGAGATAATTATGAAGGATTTTCTTAATAAAATAAATCCGAGAATATATATGGCATTAAGCGGACTTTTGCTCGGCTTAACTGTTATCTTCGCAGAGATTGGACTTGTTGCATTTGTTGCTATGATTCCACTTGCGATGATGCTTTATAGACGTGCAGAGAACAGCGAATATAGAATGAGGAAGGCATATCTTGACGGCTTTATCTTCTATATGAGCTTTGATATTGTGATATTTCATTGGTTCACCTATTTCTATCCGCTTGAATTTGCAGGCCTTACAAAAGAGCAGGCGATAGGTGTCATTGCTCTTGCTTGGATTGGACTTTCTGCTTTGCAGAGTGTATTTTCTGCATTGGTTTTCGTCTTGATTTCAAGATTTACGAAAACTGAAATCTATAAAAAGCACCAAATTCTTTTAGCGCCTTATGCTGCAGCACTGTGGTCGATAAACGAGTGGACGCAAACATTCACTTGGGCAGGAGTTCCGTGGGGCAGAGTGGCAATTTCACAGACTGAAATGCCCATAATGATGCAAAACGCATCACTTTTCGGCTCGTATTTTTTGACGTTTGTTATAGTGCTTTTTAATTTCCTTGTGGCATATGCATTTCTTTATGCTGACAAGAGAAAGTTGGCTTCTAAAGTGGCACTTGTTGTGCTTTTGGCACATGTTTTGTGTGGAACGATACTGTATTTTATTCCGTTTAAGGACGAGGATAGAAGCATAAAGGTCGCAACCGTTCAAGGCAATCTAGAGTCACAGTCTAATTGGAACACAACAAACTCTGAAACTTACGATATTCATGATGCGTTGACTAAAAAGGCAGTTGATGAGGGAGCAAATCTCATTATTTGGCCCGAGGGTGTTATGGCTGTTGATATCGACACGATGATAAAGCCTTCAGGTGCCGGATATATGACGATAAGAAAGGCGGTTACAAATCTTGCCGATTCGCTTGACGTTACTATTGTTTTGGGAACTTACATTTACATTAATGATGAAATTTTTAATTCAATGTCAGTGTTTTATCCCGATGGAAGCAGCAATATAAATGCATATGCAAAAATCAAATTAGTGCCTTTTGGAGAGTTTATGCCAATGCGTGATTTTATTAGTGCTATCGTTCCCGAATTGGCGCAAATCAATATGCTTTCGTATGATATAGATGCGGGAAGTGAACACACTGTTTTCACGGCAACCACTGATGAAGATGGAATAAAGGTGGGGACACTAATTTGCTTTGACTCAATATATGAAACACTTGCGATAGAGAGTGCAAGGGCGGGGGCAGAGATGTTTATAGTGCCGTCAAACGATTCTTGGTTTTATGATTCGAGAGCAATGAATATGCACCATTCGCAAAACATTTTGCGAGCTGTGGAGCAGTGTAAATATACCGTTAACAGTGGTAATACAGGCATCACATCCGTGGTAAGCGACAAGGGTGTAGTTACTTCAATTATGCCAATCTACAAAGAAGGATATGTGATTGATACGGTTTATGCTAACGGTAGGAGAACACTTTATTCATACATAGGAAATTTATTTGTTTATTTGTGTGCTGTGGCAATCTTTGTGCCGTTCGTACTGAATATTCGCTATAAAAAGAAAATAAAATAAGAGAAAAGGGACGCATCAGCGTCCCTTTTGTGATTTGTGAATTAGGATTTAACGGGAAGAAGTTAGTTAGAAGGAATGATACTTTTTTCGAGAAAAAAGTATCAAAAAAAGCTTTTTAAAAGAGCTTCGCGGCAAGATTTTGCGCAAATACGCCGCGCATATTATGATGGAATTATCTAAAGTATGATCGGCGCGCCTAGCAAATTGCTTGTCGTCTTACGACTCCATTTTGCTTCGCAAAAACGCAAATTGCCCATAATTATATACAACACATAAGGATTTTCTCGGCATTTTAACAGGCTTCATCTTTCTTGTCTGACTTACGTCAGCCATTTGCTAACGCAAAACCGAAAGCGAAAATCTCTGATTTGCTAACTCAAACAATAGACATATAGCTATCAAAATCTATATGCTCACACAAAGTAAATTTTAGAAAATTAATCCATTAGGATTGATTTTCGTAGTTTTGAAAGTGCGATACCATCCGTCACGCTTGCGTGTAAGGATGGTTTCGTGATTTCAAAACCGATAATTCGCTTGTGAATTATCGAAAATTTACGAAATATTTACTCAAACTCACCTATCGTTTTGCTCCGCTTTTTCAAAAGCGGAAGCCCAGCGGCTTGAGCGTCCCAAAATAAAACTAACTTCCCGACAAATCAAAATTTGAAGGCAAAAATTAGCCACGCGAGAGCTGTGCAGATTAGCCCCTGCAAACCCTTGAAAATAAAGTATTTTTTAAATGAAATATTCTCATCCTCACAAAGCGAAATAACCTGAAAATGTACGCAAAGTCCCGACCATCCAACAAGAAAAGCGCAGGCAAGTACACGCTGAGAAAAAGTTTGTAAATCCGCACAGGTGCTTATTCCTTGGGTTAGTTCAAGCATTCCAAGTATAAGATTTTGTGTATGCTCTGAAATAAGAATTTTTGCAAAATAAAGTTTTAAAATTGCCATTATAACCGAAAAAAATATCACGCAGGCGCATATTATCAACATCGCTTGAGATGAATGACCGATTGCATCTACGATTATTTTTGAAAGTTTCTTTTTGGTTTTTGAAATGGAAATATCGGTTTTAAAAAACAGTTCGGTGTTTTTGAAAAATATATGATTGATAGCCCCCAAAATAAGTGTGGATAAGACGGCTATTATCCACAAAATCCAACCGATAGTTGAATTTTGAAAAATACCGATACCGATAAATCCTGTCATAAAAGCCAAGCTTGGAATATTAGAAAGGGAGATTATGCTCTCGCAATCATCTTTACTGATTTTTCCATTTTTGTATAGCAAAATAGCGCTTTTGCAGGATGAGGTGTAGCCTCCAAAAAGTCCAAGAAAATATGGGGGCACCGCATTTTTGCTAACGCCGAGCAGCTTTGCAATCGGGGCGGAAAATGCGCGTGTTATTTTCTCAATTGCCGTGCTTTCGGTCATTATTTCGGTGGATATCATTAGCGGAAAAAGAGAAGGAATCAAAACACTTGCACACATTTTAAGTGCGCGTGAAACCTCGATGGCTGCAAGAGATGAATTTTTTAACAAAACAACGAATAATAATATGGCGCAAATAATCGAAATGCCGCCTGAAAATCCAAGCTTTATGCTCGGTTTTGTTTTTTTCGTCATTTTGCAATACCTCCATACATAGATTTATACTAAATTATATTTGATTGGAGTGCTGAAATATGAAAAATAAAGAAAAACTGAGCGTAAAAATCAAACGTGCGCTTGAACTTGACGAGATTTTGGGTGAAAACGATACTTTAGAGATGCGGGGCACAAGGGAATTGACCATAAGGGAGTGCAGACACATTATTCACTATGACGATGATGAAATAAGACTTGCGTTGAGGGAGTATATTTTGATTGTAAAGGGACAGGGGCTTTATTGTACGTCGTATTTTGGTGGTACTGTATGTGTTGACGGAATAATTCAAGAACTCCAATTTAAGATGAGGGGTGTATAATATGGCACAAAAACGGCGAAAAAGCTTGTTTTCAAGGATTTTCGGTTATCATACGATATCATTATCGCGTATTGCTTTAGAGCAGTTTTTAGACCTTTGCATACGTTATGGGTTTTCATATTACGATATAAGAATTTGTAATGATGAAAAACGCGCATATATTGACATTCCCTCTATTCAATTTAAAAGAATAATGACAGCGTGTCGTGTCTGGCAAATACGAGTTAAATGCGAGGGAAAATATGGATTGCCTCAAAGAATTTTAGGGTTAAAGAGTCGCAAGGGTTTAATTGTGGGCGCGTGCTTATCCGTTGTGATTTTTTGTCTTGCGCAAAGTGTAGTTTGGCGAATTGACGTTGTTGGCAACAAGCGACTTACTCAGACTGAAATAATTGAATCAATTGAGCAAAACGGAATGAGTGTGGGAGATTTTATCAAAAAACTCGACTTAAACTCCATAGAGCAAAGAATTATGATAAACAACGATGATATTGCGTGGATTTCGATAAATATTGTTGGAACAGTGGCACGCGTAGAGGTCAAGGAGGTAATTGACACCGAAATTAAAGAGAAGGAAACAAAGCCTGCAAATCTTATTTCTATGTTCGACGCGCAGATTGTTTCGCTTGAAATTTATTCGGGATTTCCCTGTGTGAAGGAAGGCGATTTTGTTCGCGCGGGTGAGCTTTTGACAAGCGGAGTTTACAAAAGCGAGAAAGCGCCACTTCGATATTTGAGAGCTTATGGGAGTGTTTTTGGACGTGTGACACAGACCTTTGAGGTGGAAATTCCTCTTGTTCAATCACAAAAAGTGCCAACAGGGGAAAAAATAACGAAAAAAACGCTTATTTTTTTCGGAAAACCAATAAATTTTTTTATAAACTATAGAAATTTACCTACAAGTTATGATATAATAAACTATGTATATATATTAAATCCCTTTTCGCTTGGGGAATTGCCAATCTCACTTTCGGTGAACGAGTATTACGGATATGAAATGGTCGATGTTGAGATAAGCGAAGAAGCAGCAATAGAGCAGGCGTATGAAATGCTTCGTCAGAAAATTGATGAAGCGCTACCCGAAGCGCAAATTTTGAAAAAAACACTTCACGGTGAAATCGTGGACGGCAAATATGTGCTTAAATGCACCGTCACAGCCATTTGCAATATCGCCAAACAGGTGGAGTTTGAGGTTATAAATTAGCCCTACTACTTTAGTGTCACTATGTGTTAAATTGGGATTTATAGGTGTGTTAGCACTCACATTTCACGATTGTTTCGTCCACCTTTTCAAAGGTGGCGCCCTGCGCGTAGCAGAGCCGCGCGGCTCGAGCGCATCGCCCTTTTCTTTTTGCAAAGCTTTTTCTTTGGGGCTACTTCCTCAAAAGAAAAAGCGTCTAACAAGT
>JAZKZP010000062.1:0-4819 GCA_045612715.1 Eubacteriales bacterium | reverse complement strand
AAATTACTTAAAAATCAAGGTTTTTCTTTTACAAGAAAGTCGTTAGTGTAAACTAAATGGCGTTCCCCTCATCCGTCAGGCATTCGCCTGCCACCTTCCCCTCAGGGGAAGGCTAACTGTTAGATAAATCAAAATTTGAACGCCCCCGCGCTGTCATTCTGGAGTAAAGGCGCGCCGAGATTCTATCGCGTCCTTGTGTCATTCTGGAGCAAAATAATCTTTTGCGTCCGTCACTTCGTTCGAGATCCTTCGGTTGTTGTGCCGGACACGAAGTGTCATTCTCGAGCATCAGCGAAGAATCTCGCCACAACTTCCCTCAATGGTGACGCAAAAGATTATTGCGATAGAATCTCATAAGAACACAAGGACTGCTCCAGAATGACATTTAAAGATGTCCTGCGCGCTGCAACGATAGAATCTCGCGCGGAAATTGAACGAAATCATACAATAAAACCCGTAGGGGCGCACCGTGTGCGTCCGTACAACATTAAACTCACAAACTAAACAGCTACAAATTAACAAACACAAAAAAAGGAACGGAAAAACCGTTCCTTTTGCCAATTTTCTATTTTTTAAGTCTATTTTCAAGCGCTGTAAGCTCTTCATAAAGCTCGTTTGGAACTCTATTTCCTACCTGCTTATAAAATTCTTTGATGTTTTCAACGTCCTGCAACCAAGAATCGCAATCCACCTTAAGAAGTTCTCGCACGGTGTCAAGACTCACATCATCAAGACCATCAATGCAAATATCCTCAGGGTTTGGAAGGTATCCGATGGGTGTTTCAATCGCATCTGCCTTGCCTTCACAACGCGCCAAAATCCACATAAGAACTCGCATATTGTCGCCAAATCCGGGCCAAATAAAGTTGCCCTCATCGTCCGTTCTGAACCAGTTTACGTGGAAAATTTTTGGGGGATTGGGAATAATTTCGCCCATATTCAACCAATGTTTGAAGTAGTCACCCATATCGTATCCAACAAATGGACGCATAGCCATCGGGTCACGGCGAACAACTCCTACAGCACCTGAAGCAGCTGCAGTGGTTTCGCTTGCCATTATTGAGCCGACGAAAGTTCCGTTCTGCCAAGAGGTTGACTGATAAACAAGGGGTGCAGTTTTTGCTCGTCTGCCACCGAAAATGATAGCAGAAATAGGAACACCTGCAGGGTTATTAAATTCCTTTGACAAGCAAGGACAATTCGTAGCCTTTGCAGTAAAGCGCGAATTTGGATGTGCACCGCAGGTTGATTTATCATTTTTATCGTATTTTCTATAATCCCAAGGACGTCCCATCCAGTCGATAGCTTCTTGTGGAGGATTTTTGTCAAGCCCTTCCCACCAAACTGTATTATCCTTTGTGTTATGAACAACATTTGTGAAAATTGTGTCTTTAAGCGTTGTATGAAGCGCGTTGGGATTGGTCTTTTCATTAGTTCCGGGAGCAACACCAAAGAAACCATTTTCGGGATTTACAGCCCAAAGGCGTCCGTCCTCACCAACACGAAGCCAAGCAATATCGTCACCCACGCAGTGAACTTTATATCCCTTTTTTGCATAAAGTTCGGGGGGAATGAGCATTGCAAGATTTGTCTTACCACAAGCTGACGGAAAAGCGGCGCAAACGTATTTTGTTTCGCCGTTAGGATATTCCACGCCTAAAATGAGCATATGCTCTGCCATCCAATTTTCTTTTCTGCCAAGATATGACGCAATGCGAAGCGCAAAGCATTTCTTACCCAAAAGCACGTTTCCACCGTAGCCGGAGTTGACCGACCAAATGGTGTTTTCTTCGGGAAAATGGACAATGTATCTATTTTCTTCATCCAACTGCGCGCGTGCGTGCAAGCCCTTTATGTAATCGGAACTATGACCGATAGCATCAAGCACGTCAAGACCCACGCGAGTCATAATGAGCATATTGAGAACTACGTAAATTGAGTCAGTAAGCTCAATTCCATACTTTGCAAAGGGAGAGCCGACAATTCCCATTGAATAAGGAATAACGTACATCGTTTGACCCTTCATAGAGCCGTTATAAAGTTTCGTCAACTTCTCTTTGCACTCGTCGGGGTGCATCCAGTTATTGATATTTCCTGCGTCTTCTTTTTTAGTTGTACAAATGAAAGTGCGACCCTCAACACGTGCAACGTCATTGATTGCCGTGCGATGAAGATAGCAACCGGGCAATTTTTCTTGGTCGAGCTTAATCATCTCGCCCATAGCGCAAGCCTCGGCACGCAATTTTTCAGTTTGCTCGGCAATTCCGTCAATCCAAACTATAGAGTCTGGACGGCACATATTTGCCATTTCTTCAATCCAAGAAAGTATATATTTATTGTTGGTAGGTGAATTTTTAAGCATAAATTACCTCCTTTTAAGCATTTTGCGTACAATTATAACGATTATAGCACATTTTTTCACCACGTTCAATAGAAAACAAGAATTTTGTTAGGTTAGATGTTTAAATTTTGATTTATCTAACAGTTAGCCTTCCCCTGAGGGGAAGGTGGCAGGCGAATGCCTGACGGATGAGGGGAACGCCATTTAGTTTACACTTACGACTTTCTCGTAAAACAAAATCCTTGATTTTTCAAGTAATTTCTTTTATTCTGTAAACGAAATGCTGTCGAGAAAGACGATTGTTTGCACAGACTTCGATCCCCTCATCCACCACTTGCGTGGTCCCCCTTCCCCTCAGGGGAAGGCACAGATAAATCCCAATTTACCTCTCTCAAAAAAATTTTTGAAAAATATTGAACAAATGTTTGCATTTTTCGAAAAAATGTGCTATACTATAGTCAGTATATGAAAAAAGGAGAATATTATGAAGAATAATGACCTTAGCAAAAAAGAAAAATTGGTATTTGATTACCTTTTAAAGTCTATAAATGAAAACGGATATGCACCCTCTGTGCGTGATATCGGCGCGTCCCTTGGAATTAAGAGTACTTCGAGCGTTCATCTCTATTTACATAACCTTGAAGCAAAGGGATTTATCGAGCAGGACGCAAACAAAAAGCGCACAATAAGAATTTGCGCTCCCTATGCAAGAGTATCGGGTAAAGTGCCGCTTCTTGGCTCGATAGCGGCGGGCAGTCCCATTCTCGCAGTTGAAAATTTTGACGGCTATGTTGATTTGCCTTGGAATAACGCGAAATATTCAACCGAGGAGCTTTTTGCCCTCAAAATCAAGGGTGAAAGTATGATTGATGCGGGAATTTTCGACGGTGACGTTGTAATCGTGCGCAAGAGCGCGTATGCGGATAATGGACAAATCGTTGCCGCGCTTATTGACGAAGAAGCTACTGTTAAAACGTTTTATAAAGAGGACGGACATTTTCGCCTTCAGCCCGAAAATCGCACCATGGAACCCATAATCGTCGATGACGTTGCGCTTCTTGGCGTAGTTGTGGCAAGTTTTAGACAGTACGAATAGATTTATATCACATTAAAATACGTACTAATATATCAAAGTATATTTTTTCTTGTGGGGGAACTATTATGAAGAAAATATCAATTTTATTGTTAATTATTCTTGTTTTTTCACTTGTATCCTGCTTACGTTCGGATTTATTCGAAATTGAACGCGATGGTGTCACGTATTATTTAGATTATTCTGACGGAATAAAGACGGTAACGAATTATCACCCTTACAAATTTTGGAAATTGCCAAATTATCAGGAAATGGTGCAGTTTGGTGATGGCGCGGGACTTGAAAACGAAGGCGTTGTATATTTTATCTACGTGGTTGACACTTCGATTGACTCGGATAATCCCAAAGCATACTATACAGCAGAATTTGACGGTGAAACAAAGGCACTTCTTTGCGAGGAAGGTGAATATTTTTCAAACGAAGAGGAAAAGAACGAAGTCGTTGAGCGACTTTTAGAATTAATCGAGATGATATACGTTGCATAACAAGGGGCATTTCGCCCCTTGAAAAATTTTTTAAAAAAATTTCAAAAAAGGTATTGACATTTTCGAAAAATAGTGTATAATATCAGTGTTGTGTTAATCAACACGGCAATGCGAGAGTGGCGGAACAGGCAGACGCGCACGTTTGAGGGGCGTGTGGGAGACCGTACGGGTTCGATTCCCGTCTCTCGCACCATAAAGAAACCATAATATTGATACGAAAAATATCGGTATTATGGCTTTTTTATTGCCAAAATAGTGGTATTTTGCCCTTTTTCATAGAATTTATAGCAAAAATGCAGGCTTGCTGGGATGGTTTTCGTCCTTGCAAGCTTTTTTTGTTTTCAACCGTAAAATACAAATCGTTCACTTTATGCCCTTTTCGTTTAATTTATGGGATATCGTTCAATTTATGATTTACTAAATAAACGACTTGATTCTTGTTAGATTTTGTGGTATAATAAATTAACTGATAAGAATTTGACGAACAGTAGAATAATAAATTTGGAGGAAACACAAATGAATGTTAAGCTTATCCCAATTAACGATGATAACAGAGATGCAGTTTTGAATCTTGCCACACGTGAAGACCAGCCATTCTGTGCTCCCAATGACTATTCCTTGGAGCAAGCTGAAGAATGTAATGCAGAGTGTCCGGGTGTCGCACGTCCTTTTGCAATTTATGCAGGGGATAAATTAGTCGGATTTTGTATGTTTGCATTTGATCCGGAGGAAGAAGACCCCGAGGATAGATATTGGCTCTGGCGTTTTATGATTGATAAAAATGAACAAGGAAAGGGCTATGGACAGGCGGCTTTGGCAGAGATTATTCGGTACTTTAAGGATAATGGAGCGGATAGAATTTTTCTTAGCACAGAGCCTGAAAACGAATGCGGTATGCAC
>JAZKZP010000061.1:0-16592 GCA_045612715.1 Eubacteriales bacterium | reverse complement strand
GATTTCGCTGTCCTTTGAATGTACAGCTTCGTTATTATATCACATCCGCTACCCGTTTGTCAAGTACTTTTTTCAACTTTTTTCAAACTTTTTTATGGCTTTTTTCACCCTCGCGTTCGCGACCTTGTTATATTACCACATTTGTTTGTAATTGTCAATACCTTTTTTAAAAAAAGTTTTAAAAATTTCAAAAAAGTTTCAAATCGCAAATCCACCATCAAATCCAATGACTTGTCCTGTTAAAAAACCACTTTTTTCAGTAGCAATAAGATAAACAAATTCTGCAAGTTCCTTCGCATCGCCAATTTTGCCCACGGGCGTTTCATCGCACAGCTCAGAAAGCGTGGCTTCATCAAGCTCTGAATTCATCTCTGTATTAATAACACCTGGTTCAATGCAATTAACGGTGATACCCGAAGGACCAAGCTCTTTAGCAAGTGCTTTTGTGAATCCCTCAATTCCAGCTTTAGACGCAGAATAAGCAACCTCGCAAGATGCTCCGACCTTGCCCCACATCGAGCCGATATTAATAATTCTGCCAAAATGATTCGAAATCATCTGCTTTGCCGCCTCACGTGTAACAAAAAACGTTCCGCCAAGATTTGTATTCATTATATTATAATACTCCGCATCTGTTGTATCAGTGAAAAGCTTTACAAGAGAGATTCCCGCATTATTGATGAGAATATCAATTCCACCCATATTCAACAAAGCATTTTCAACTGCCCTTTTTGCATCTTCGGGGTTGGAGATATCCGCCTTGATAGAATATGCACCTGTTTTGCTAGCCAATTCACCTGCCGCTATATCGCTATTATTATATATGAAAGAAACCTTATATCCTTCGCGTGTAAATTTCTCAACGCAGGCGCGACCGATACCACGTGAGCCACCTGTTATAAGAACATTTTTCATCTTAAATACCACCTTTTTGTGTATTGGATATAGTTTAGCATTTTTTGTGGGGTTTGTCAATAGCCAAATAGCAGCAAAGCAAAGTAAGAAAAAACAGCGTGAAATACACGCTGTTTAAATATATAAGATTATTTAAAGATATCTTTAAAAACAGAATCATCAAACGCTATATCGCATACAACATTATCAAAATAAACCTGCAAATTTCTTTCAACCACGCCATTGCGAGCAACCATTCTCCAAGCAATTTCGCCCGATTCACCGCCGTAATACATAATGTGCCAACCGTAAGTTGTTTCTACAAGTCCAACTTCGCCTTCAGTTGTTGCATTGAAAAGCCAATTTTCAAAAGGTTCGACCATATCGCCTTTGTTAACATTTTCATAAAAAACATCATTGTCATGAGTGTTTTGAGCAAATTCATCAAAAAGCTCTTTGGAAATCTTGCCATCAACAAGCTTATTCTGAATTTCTGCAAAGAGGGCTTCTGCTGCCGCTTTCGCTTCAGCACTTGTTTTATATTCACCCTTTTCATCAACCATAAAGAGAATATGACCAACATTTCGAAGAGGTGTTTCGTCTATATGTGCAGGTACAGTTACAAAATAAAGAGTTAAATATCCCTTACTATTCTCATCAATAAATACATCATACAATTCCGCATTAGTTCGCGCTTCATCTTCTGTAGAATCGGCAACGCCAAATTGCTCCTTTACTCCAGCAAAAAGGAACTTTCCAAAATCGGTATCTGTTTGATAAACAGCTATTTGGGATTTATTTTGAGAGTCCAAGCCAACTTCTTCCATCAACGCATTAAATTCGTCAATATCTTTTGCTCTTGAAAGACGTTCTATTGTGGCAGATTCAGACAAAGGAAGAACAACTTTAATGAATTCTGCTTTTACAAAAAATGAAAGATTATTTTTCAAAAATTCATATTCCTCTTCTGCTGTAATTCCGGTTGCTATTCTGTCTCTAACAATATCATAATATTCGGTTGCAATATTTTCCATTATCAACGATTTGCGGAAATTCTTCTCATTAACATGCTCGCCAAAATACTGTTGTAAATATGTATCCAAAGATACATTCATCGCTTTGGCGCTATTTTCGATTTCAAACAACATATCATCCGCATACTTTTGAGCATTTATTTCCAACTCATCAAAATTCACATATTCATCTTTTATTGCAGCCTCGCATCTACCGAGATAGGTTTCAACCATTTCTTTTGTTTTGTTTACAAAATAGTCATAGTATGTTTCAGTTCCATTAGAATTAAGATACTGTTCATCCAACGGTAATGAGGGATCAAAGTTTACATAACCAAGTAAAATATAGTAATAATTCATTGAATACCAATTTTGATAGTAAGCATTTCCAAAATAATTCATCATTGAGCGCGTCACCTCGAAATTATCACTTGAAGCGACCACTTCATCATAACCATATATTTCGTTTTGAATTTCGCTCACTATATCTTCAACTATTTCACATGAAGTAATTAAAGCAACCAAAATGAGCATTACCAAAATAAGCGATATTATTTTTTTCATAATTATCCCTCTCTTTTTCTAAATATTCTCTAATGAAAAAATTACATTAGATTAAGTACAGTTTAACATTTTTATAGTAATTTGTCAATAGGTTCAAAGTAACCCTATTTCCCATCAATACAAACAATAAAATCGTCTTAAAAAAGCCCATCTCATTTTGAGATGGACTTTAAAATTTTATAGTTATTTATTATCATACCAAGTTTCACCTAAGGTGAGTTCGACTGAAAGAGGTACGAGAAGCTGTATTGCGTTCTCCATTTCTTCGCGCAAGATTTTCGCGGCAATATCGGCACAATCCCTATGGGATTCAACAAGTAGTTCATCGTGCACCTGCAAGATGAGTTTTGCGTCAATTCCCTCTTCTTTGAGGCGTTTATTGACGTTTATCATTGCAACCTTGATTATGTCCGCAGCAGTTCCCTGAATTGGACTATTCATAGCCACGCGTTCCCCAAATTTTTTGAGCATTTTATTCTGTCCCGAAAGCTCGGGGATATATCTTCTTCTGCCATAGAGAGTAGAAACAAAACCATGCTCATATCCCTCGACAACGATATCTTTAAGATATTTATCAACAAGGGGATAATTCGCCTTATAACTTTCGATATACTCTTTCGCTTCTTTCATTGAAATATGAAGGTCATCGGAGAGCGAAAACTCACCGATTCCGTAAACGATACCAAAGTTTACTGCTTTTGCTCGTTTACGAAGCTCGCTTGTAACCATATCTTCAGGCACGTTAAACACCTTTGATGCGGTTGATGTGTGAATATCAACACCCGAAAGAAATGCACCTACCATATTTTCATCGCCCGAAATCGCTGCAAGCAAGCGCAATTCAATTTGAGAATAGTCAGCGTCGATAAGTAGATAATTCTCATTTTTAGGGATAAAATAGTGACGAAGCTCTCTACCAAGCGTTGTTCTTATCGGTATATTCTGCAAATTGGGTTCAGCCGACGAAAGACGTCCTGTTGCCGTTCCCGTTTGCTTAAAGGTAGTATGAATTTTATTTTCTTCAGTAAGCAATTTGATGAAACCGTCAACGTATGTTCCCTTTAGTTTAACAACCTGACGATAGTCAAGAATATCTTGAATTATCGGGTGGTATGCGCGGAGCTTATCAAGTACCTCGGCATTTGTGGAATATCCTGTTTTCGTCTTTTTGCCGTGAGGCAACATCAAAGTTTCGAAAAGAATTTCACCAAGTTGTTTAGGGGAATTGATATTAAATTCTTTGCCCGCATATCCATATATTCGCTCTGCAAGTTCATTTATCGTTTCATCAAGACGAAGCCCGTAGTTTGCAAGTCCATCTCGGTCAATCTTGAATCCTTGGTGTTCCATTTCAAAAAGAACGGTAGCAAGTGGCATTTCAATTTCATAGAAAAGCTTTTCAAAGCCCAAATCTTCGATTTTTTTCTTTAATATTTTATATGTCTCGTAAATTATGGGCGCTTTTCTCATGTTTTCATCCAAAACGAGAGAAAGATTTGCCATCGCAAGACGGTCAAGATCAAAAGAGCCCTCACCCGCATTGAGAACGTATGCCGCAAGCATTATATCAAAGCTACAATTTTTAAATTCAATATCAGCAAGTGCGTGATATGCACTCTTGCAATCGTGCATTATGAATTTGCGCTCGGCATCGCATAAAAATTTGCGAGCAGTATCAGGCGTGCCATCGAAAACGAGCAAATCATTTTCGGTTGCAAGGTATATTTTATCATTTTCAAAAGATAGTGCTATTGGATTTTCTTTAGATAGTGCCAAAAGCTCATCCAAAGTTACCATTTTTTCTTCTTTTGCCACTTCAGTTTGAGCAATATCAGTAAAAAATCCAAGTTGTTCGCCTTCATTAATTTCTTTTGTTTCTATTTTGTTAGTTTTTTTCGTCAAACCAAATTTCTTGATAAAGCCCGAAAATTCAAGCTCTGTAAAGAGGTCGTACGCGCCCTCTCTAAAACCATCAAAAGCAATATCATCAATGGTTTCATCAAGCGGAACTTCGGTACAAATTTTTGCAAGGGTTTGAGAAAGATATGCTTTATCTTTATTTTCAGCAAGTTTTACATTAACTGATTTACCAATTTTGTCACTTGGAAGATTTGCATAGATATTATCAAGCGAGCCAAAATCGGAGATAAGTTTAAGTGCAGTTTTCTCACCAACACCCGCAACACCGGGAATGTTATCCGAGCTATCGCCCATAAGTGCTTTGACATCAACGAATTGACTTGCATCAACACCGTATTTTTCAAAAAAGGCGTTTCTGTCCATTGTGAGTGTATCTTTATTTGTAGCAAGAAGAACTGTTGTTTTATCGGTTATAAGCTGAAGCGAGTCGCGGTCACCCGTCAAAACGTATGCCTCTATATCCCTCTCCTCTGCCCTTTTTGCGAAAGTACCGAGAATATCATCAGCTTCATATCCTTCTTTTTCAAGTACAGCAAAGCCCATTTCGTGCAAAACACGCTTTGCATAGGAAAACTGAACGCGAAGCTCATCGGGCATCACATGTCTGCCCGCCTTATACGCGTCATACATCTTATGACGAAAAGTCGGCGCTTTAAGGTCAAAAGCAACCGCTGCATAGTCAGGTTTTAGCGTTTCAACTTGCTTATTTATTATGTTTATCATACCGAAAATTGCATTGGTATAAAGTCCATTCTTATTAGAAAGGAGCTTCACACCATAAAACGCACGATTCAGTATTGAGTTACCATCAATTACGAGTAGTTTTTTCATATTTTCCTCAATTTTAAGAAAGGGCAAATTTACATTTGCCCTTTAGTTTTATTTGTTTTTCAAATACCACACTTTTAGAATAGCAGTTTGAGTTTTTGCATCCTCAATTTCACCACGCATTATCATTTCGACAAGCTCGGCAAGAGGAATTTTAACAATTTCAATAAATTCACCATCATCATATTCCGTTTCGGTGAATGTAAGTCCTTCGGCAAGGTACATTGATATTCTCTCAGTCAAAATTGCAGGAGAAGGAACGATGTCACCAATATGAGTCAAGGTTTCACAAATAGCACCTGTTTCCTCGCGAAGCTCACGAAGAGCCGCTTCGCGTCTATCTTCGCCTGCATAGTCGAGTTTACCCGCAGGGATTTCAAGAAACATTCTATGGTGCGCATATCTATACTGCTTTACGCAAATCACTTCATTTTTGTCGGTTAAAGGTACTACGCAAACCGCACCGAGATGCTTAGCGTATTCCCTTTTGGCTTCTCTGCCGTCGGGCTGGATAATATCATCGCAATAAACATGCAAAACTTTACCGTCAAATATGAGGTTTTCTTTTTTTGTTTTTTCTTCAAAATTCATATCAAATAGTATCAACCTTAAGAAGATTTGTGTTGCCACCCTGTCCGTTTATCTGACCACCCGTGATAACGATCTGGTCACCCTTCTTAAGCTTGAGCTCTCTCTTAGCTGCCTTATATGCGGAGTAGAAAAGAACGTCAGTTGTGGGAACTTCTTCGCCAAGAACGGGAGTTACACCCCAAGAAAGAGAAAGTTTACGAACAGATTTAGGATCAACTGTAAGACCGATAATGTCAACAGGAGGTCTAAAACGGCTTACCATTCGCGCAGTTCTGCCCGAAAGTGAGCAAACAACGATTGCCTTGGCATTAAGGTTAATCGCCATTGAGCAAGTTGCGTGAGAAACCGCGTCAACAGAGTTTGAAATCTCGAAATCTGTATTAAAGAATCTCTTTCTATAATTGATATTATTTTCAGTTGTTTCAGCAATCTTTGCCATCGTCTGTACCGCAAGAATTGGATATTTACCCATTGCAGTTTCACCAGAAAGCATAATTGCACTTGTGCCATCATAAACCGCATTTGCAACGTCGCTTATTTCTGCTCTTGTGGGACGAGGATTATAAATCATAGATTCAAGCATTTCAGTTGCGGTAATAACGCGCTTACCAAGAAGACGGCACTTTGTGATAAGGTGCTTCTGGATTTTGGGAAGCTCCTCAAAAGGAATTTCAACACCCATGTCACCACGGCCAATCATAATACCGTCACAAACTTGACAAATCTCGTCAATATTGTCAACACCGTGCTGGTTTTCAATCTTTGCAATAAGCGAAATATTATCATCGGGTGTGTGCTCGTCAAGGAAATTTCTAACATCCTCAATATCCTGTTTGCAGGAAACAAATGAACAAGCAACAAAGTCAACGTCCTGTTCAACACCGAAAAGAAGGTCGGCTTTATCAACCTCAGAAAGATAAACCTGCTTAAGTACTTTACCAGGGAAGCTCATGCTCTTTCTATTTGAAAGCTCGCCACCGGCAGTTACTTCACAAATAATATCGTGTCCCTTGATTTCTTTAACAAGGAAGTGAACAAGACCATTGTTAACGTAAATCTTGTTACCAACTTCAAGATCCTTATGAAGATTCTTATAGCTTACAGCAACTCTCTCCTGATTACCAACGATTTCGTCGGTTGTGAAAGTAAATGTGTCGCCGTCATTAAGATAAATTTTATCATTCTCAAAAGTTCTGATTCTATATTCAGGTCCCTTTGTATCAAGAAGGATCGCAACGGGGAGTCCAAGTTCCTCTCTCACCTTTTTGATTCTGTCAATTCTTATCTTGTGCTCTTCGTGTGAGCCGTGTGAAAAGTTAAGACGTGCAACATTCATTCCGGCAAGCATAAGCTCGCGCAATCTTTCTTCACTTTCAGTTGCAGGACCTATCGTACAAACGATTTTTGTCTTTCTCATTACTATTTTCTCCTTTATTAGTAAAAGCAAAATTATTCCATTTAAATTATATCACAGTTTTGTCAAGATTACAAGGATTTTTTAATATTATTTAATTAATATTATTGAATAATGTTCATATTTTGCAAAAAAAGAGAGCCGAAGCTCTCTTTTTGATTTTTATTTGTTAATTATGGCATCCTCACATACAACCTTATAACTTGTCATAGGACTAATCCAATTACTTTCCTTGTCAATTGTCTTCCACTGTGCGACAGTTCCCGCATAATTAAACACACTCAAGCTATCAGCACTCATAAATGCATCATTGCCTATTTGTGTTACACTTAATGGAATATTGATTTCAGTTAATGATGAGCAACCACCAAACGCATTGTCGCCGATTATTGCTACACCTTCAGGAATTATTATGTCTTTAAGTGAAGAGCAAGAAAGGAACATTTTAGACGCAATGCTTGTGATATTCGCACTCAATTTCACACTTTCCAAAGCAAAGCATTCATAAAATGCCTTTTCTCCTATTTGTGTTACTGAATCGGGAATATCGATGCTTTTCAAAAGAGCACATCTTTCAAAAGCGTGATTACCAATTGTTGTTAAACCATCAGGAATAGTTATATTAACAAGCAAGGGGGTGTTAAAAAACGCCTTGTCTGCAATAATCTTCGTCTCTTCGGGAACCACATATGAATCTGCATCCTTGCCCGAAGCATACTGAATAAGCACTTCCCCATTTTTAGTAAACAAGCTGCCATCAACGGATTTATAATGCTTGTTATTTTCGTCAATCTGAATATTTTTTAACGATATACAATCAGCAAATGCACCCTCACCTATTTCCTCGACGCTAGAGGATATAAAAACTTCTTCAAGTTGTGAGCATCCGCCAAAAGCATTCTTTCCTATCTTCTTAACTGTATTAGGAATTTTAATACTTTTAAGTAATGTGCAATTTACAAACGCATTATCCGCAATTGCAACAACGGGAACGCCAAAATAATCTTCAGGAATTTCAACTATCTCCAAAGATGAATATCTATTATTTAGGGTCATACCCGTAATAACCATTCCTCCATCAATTTCAGCATATAAAAATCTTTCTATTTTTGCCATATCAAACATCTCGCAAGAAACCAGTGTCATTGACAAAATAATAATAGTAAGAACAATGCAAATTATTCTTTTCATATCAATTCTCCTTTGATAAATCCTTTTACTTAAAAAGAATATCATACTTTTAATAAAAAATCAAGAGAATATTGTAATTTGATATATAAAAAGAAAAAACCCGTTGCTTTAGCAACGGGTTTGGTGCTCCATCGGAGAGTCGAACTCCGGACACCATGATTAAAAGTCATGTGCTCTACCTTCTGAGCTAATGGGGCATATTCAATTTGCTACCCATATATAATAACACAAATTTTGCATTTTGTCAACAATTAGTTTTCGCAAAAATATCACAAAATATACAGGGCATTTTTTGTGCAATTTGTATAAATTTGCATATTAAGTTTACAAATTGGGATTTATAGGGGAGGACGGGCGACTAATTGTCGCCCTAACTTCGGTTTTTAATTTCCTTATTTCATTAATTATATATTTATTTTTCAACCAAAGTAAATTCATCAATTGATGGAATAATTATATCGGAAATGTTATCAAAAGTACATTGTATATATCCCTCTTCAAACATTATCTCAATACTAGTTAGTTTATAATTATCAATAGCCAATTCTAAACATGCTATATCAGTATTCGTTTCAATATAAAATCTATATAATAAAGAATTGGTCTGTTCTTCCATTCTATAGTCAGTTTTTGCATCAAAATATCGTTCTGAAATTTCTTTCCATGATACAAACATATCTTTGAATAACGTTTGGGGATTAGCATATATATCGTTGCTAATTTCCTCGCTTGAATAAATGCTATATCGCTTACCACTGCCATCTTCTATCATTACAGTGCATTTATCATCTTCAATTATATACCACTGTGATGAACCGTTTGTTTTATTGAGTACTACTATTTTATTTTCATATTTAATAGCTGTATAATTTACCGCTTCTCCGTTATTATATCCCCACATTTTCCATCTATTTGGCATATCAAATTTATACTTCATCATATACTCGTCATAAACAGACCAATATTGATTAGCACTTATTTTTTTGCCATCATAATCATAAGAAGGAGTATTATCCATTTCAAACATAGACATCACAAAGTCGCATGACGTAAGCATGGATATGGTCATAAACACTATCAACAGCATAGAAATAATTTTTTTCATAAATATCCCCCATGTTTAAAGCCCGACGGCTATAAAATAAATAAAAAAGTGCGCAGCCGATGCTACGCACAAAAAAACGCAGCTCGGTTGTCGCCAAACAAAACCGATGTTTCTACCACATTAAAAGTATGCAGAAATGAGCATGCATTTTTATCATAAACAAAAATACACACTTCCAATGTGAATTATTCGGTTTTGTTTGGCACATTCATTTTATCACACATTTTCTATAAAGTCAACAAGAATATAAAAATTAAATCGAATATAAAAAGCACTTCAAAAATGAAGTGCTTTTTTATATCATATTTTCCTTTTCAACCCACGCCACAAGAAGATTTACTATCTTTTCCTGTTGTGCTTCGGAAAGGGGAGTTCCAAGTGGCACATTATACCACTTATTAAGACAACCTCGGCAACAACACGCACATGCGTGCATTGCTTTAAACGTGGGATATCCACTCATCGCAGTCTGCTTTCCGTCGTTCTCGGGAAATGCAGGCGCGAGCTTTTTGAAAACAAAATCACGAGTATGGGAATGGATCAACTCCATTCCCTTCTCATTGATATATTCTTTATCTTTTTTAGAAAGCTTAAAGCTACTTCGAAATTTCGAGTGACTTAATCTTTCAAGCGTTTCATCAACGGTAGCCATCAGTTAAGTCCCTTCATTGAAAGGGCAATTCTCTTCTTTTTGACGTCAACGGAAAGAACCTTCACCTTAACAACATCGCCAAGTGATACAACCTGTGAGGGATGTTTTACATACTTATCTGAAAGCTCGGAAATATGAACAAGTCCGTCCTGATGCACTCCAATGTCAACAAAAACACCAAAGTCAATTACGTTTCTTACAGTTCCTGTAAGCACCATTTCGGGTTTAAGGTCTTCCATACCCAAAATATCGTCACGAAGTACGGGTGCGGGGAAACTGTCACGAATATCGCGTCCGGGTTTTTCAAGTTCAGTGATAATGTCAACGAGAGTTGGCTCTCCCACGCCAAATTCTTCGGCAAGTTTTCTCAAACCATACTTCTCTGCCTTCACACGAAGCATTGAAAGTTTATTTGCCTTAACGTCCTCTTGAGTATATTCAAATTTATTAAGAAGCTTGAGCGCTGCTTCGTAAGATTCAGGGTGAACGCCCGTGTTATCAAGAATAAACTTTGAGTCGGGCACACGCAAGAAACCTGCGCACTGTTCGTATGCTTTAGCGCCAATTCTTGGAACTTTGAGAATCTCAGCTCTAGACTTAAACGCGCCATTTTCTTCTCTATATTTTACAATATTTTTAGCACTTGTTGAGTTAATACCAGCAATATATGAAAGAAGTGAATGTGAAGCTGTGTTTACGTCAACACCAACGCTATTTACACAGTCCTCAACAACTCCCGTGAGCGCTTCGTCAAGGCGCGCGGGCTTCATATCGTGCTGATACTGACCAACACCGATTGATTTGGGGTCGATTTTAACAAGTTCTGCAAGGGGGTCTTGCAATCTTCTTGCGATAGAAACCGCACTTCTCTGCATTACGTCAAAGTCGGGAAATTCGTCAGCTGCGAGCTTTGATGCGGAATAAATTGACGCACCTGCCTCACTGATAACAATATATTTTGTATCATATTCAACCTCTTTGAGAAGGTCGGCAATGAAAATTTCACTTTCTTTAGATGCAGTTCCGTTACCGATAGCAATAACGTCAACCTTATGCGCACGAATCATACTTTTAACAACGCGCTTCGCTTCATCAATCTTCTGACGTGGCTTTGTTGGGTAGATAACTCCTGTGTCGATAACCTTACCAACGGGGTCAACAACTGCGAGCTTGCATCCGTTAACATAACCGGGGTCAAATCCAAGAACAACCTTGCCCTTGATGGGAGATTGCATCAAAAGATGCTTCAAGTTATCAGAGAAAAGCGCAATCGCACCCTCGCAAGCATTATCAAAGAGGTCATTGTAAATTTCTCTTTCAACACTTGGCGCAATAAGACGGTCATAACCGTCAACAATAGCCAATTCAACATACTGCTTCGCTTCGCTATTGCCTGAAACGATAACTTCATTATAAAGATAATTGAGGATAAAATCCTTTTCAACTGTGATAGCAACCTTCAAGAAATCCTCTTTTTCGCCACGGTGGATAGCAAGCACACGGTGAGAAGGAATTTTCTTAACACCCTCACTATAATCGTAATACTGTGCGTAAACGGAGTCCTCTTCGGTATTTGCTTTTGATGTCACCAAACCAAATTGGAAAGTAAGACGACGAATTTCTTTTCTGTATTCAGCATTATCGGAAATGCTTTCTGCGATAATGTCACACGCGCCTGCATAAGCCTGCTCTCTATTTTCAACACCTTTTTCTGCATCAATATAAGTATCTGCGATTTCATCAAGGGAAGGCTCGTAAGCATCTCTTTGCTCAAGAATAAGAAGAGCCAAGGGCTCAAGTCCCTTTTCTTTTGCAACGGAAGCTCTTGTCTTTCTATGAGGACGGAATGGACGATAAATATCGTCAATTTCTGTAATTGTCACCGCATTTTTGATTGCTTCTTCAATTTCGGGAGTGAGTTTATCCTGCGCACGAATAAGCTCGGTAACCTCTTCTCTTCTCTTTTCAATATTGCGAAGATAATTAAGGCGCTCCTCAAATTTACGAAGAATTTCGTCATCAAGAGAGCCGGTTACCTCTTTTCTATAACGAGCAATAAAGGGTATGGTATTACCCTCGTCGATAAGTTCAACGGTCTTTTCAACCTGTGTAAGTGTAATGTTCAGTTCCTTTGCAAGTGTTTCAAAAATGTTCATTTGTGTTCCTCTAATTTCTTTATTTCTTCATCTGTCAAAAATCTCCATTGTCCACGCGCAAGCTTTTCATCAAGCACTAAAGGTCCAAATGTAATTCTTTCAAGATATGTTATCTTATTGTTTACCGATTCAAGCATGCGCTTGATTTGGTGATATTTGCCCTCAACGAGCGTGATATGTCCCGATTGCTTATTCTCAAAAAGCTCGATTTGAGATGGCTTTGTTACATAACCATCTTCAAGTGTTGCGCCCTTTTGGAGATAGGATATTTCTTCTTCAGTTAAGGGAAATTTGCTTTCAAAATAATACTTTTTCTTAACGTGGTGCTTGGGGGATAGCAAACGGTGAGCAAGGTCGCCATCGTCCGTGAGCATCACAAGTCCCAAGGTATGCTTATCAAGTCGTCCACACGGAAAAAGGTTTAATTTCTGCAATTCTTCGGGCAAAAGGTCAATGACCGTTTTATCTCTGCCGTCCTCGGTTGCACTTACCACACCATCGGGCTTATTCATCAAAATATAGGTGTATTTTCGATATTCAATCGTGCGCCCGCAATAGACAATCACGTCTTTTTCGGGGCCGATGTGAATATCCGCTTTCTTTACTGCCACACCGTTTACCAAAATCAATCCCGAACGAGCCGCTTTTGAACTTTCGGTGCGGGAAGCAATACCCATATTACTTAAAAATTTATCTATTCGCATTATGTTAATTCTCCTGCGATGTTTTTCTCCATAAGTCGCTTGATTTCTTCTTTGGGAAGCTCCAAGCTAAAGAGATGATAGAGCTTTGCAACTGCCGCTTCGGTTGTCATATCCTTTCCACTTACTGCGCCTGCGCTCTTAAGCGATGAGCTTGTTTCGTATGTGCCAAGAGTTACCGTTCCAATAGGACATTGTGAGCAAACTGCCACAACAGAGCCCGATGCAAATGCCTTTTTGATAATAGGAAGCAATTCATCGCCACCGCTTGGAATATTACCCGAGCCAAAGGTTTCAAGCACAATGCCCGAAAGTTTTTCGGTCATTATGTCCTCAAAGAGCCCAAATTGAATGCCGGGGAAAACCTTAAGAACACCGATTGGCACATTGTGAAATGGCAAATATTCAAGCATTACTCCCTCTTTGTGACGAAGAAGTGCGCTCTTATTATATTTAACTGTAATTCCAACCTCGGCAAGAAGCGGATAGTTTGGCGATTTGAATGCCACGAGTCCGTCTGCGCTCATTTTGATTGCACGGTTACCACGAAGTAATTTGCCTGAAAAATAGAGGCAAACCTCGTTTGCAACACCCTCACTTGCGATGAGAATGGAAGTTATAAGGTTATCTCGTCCGTCGCTGCGAAGCTCTGAAAGCGGAATTTGTGAGCCCGTCAAAATTACGGGTTTGTTAAGTCCACGCAAAATAAATGACAAGGCAGAAGCAGTATATGCCATCGTGTCCGTACCGTGAAGAACAACAAAGCCACAGTATTTTTCATAATTTTCGTATATCACGCGCCCGATTTCGTTCCACTCTTTGAGTGTCATGTTCGACGAATCAAGAAGCGGATTCATCTCGTGAAGCTCCCACGCAGGAAAATCCTCACGAGAGAGGTCGGGTATGCTATGAAGCTCCTCGTCAAGAAAGCGAGGCGCAGGACGGTAGCCCTGCTCGGTCTTTTTCATACCAATAGTTCCACCGGTGTATATGATTAGTACTTTTTTGTTTTGCATAATTTCTCCTTTGAGAAGTTTGTGTGTTTCAAATTTTGATTTATCGGTTACCTTTTCGAGAAAAAGTAACCAAAAAGCCTTTAATGGAGCTTCGCGGCAATACCAATAAAATTAGTGCTAACTTGTAGGGACCGGCGGCCCCGGCGGTCCGTATCAAAAGCAAAGTTACTTTATTTCAAAAATGCTTGATTTTGCTTGTGCGAAACCGTGATATTATACCTTTATCCATCGTTGCGGACCGTCGAGGACGCCGGTCCCTACAAAAATTAGTTTTTGTTAAAATCAAATACTAACTTCCCGATAAATCAAAATTTAAAAAGTTTTTGGGTGCTTATTCAATCAGCATCGCATCACCAAATGAGAAAAATCTATATTTTTCCTCAACTGCGGTATGGTATGCGCTCATCATTTTTTCTTTATCGTAAAATGCAGAAACGAGCATAAGCAGTGTGCTTTCGGGCAAGTGGAAATTCGTGATAAGGGCATCTACCGCCTTAAACTTATAGCCGGGATAGATGAAAATTCCTGTATCGCCCTCGCCTGCGGGGATAAATCCATTATCATGTGCAACGCTCTCGATTGTACGGCAAGAAGTTGTACCAACGCAGATAAGGCGTCCGCCCTTTGCTTTTCTTTCGTTGATGATATCTGCACTCTCTTTTGAAACAGCAAAATGTTCGGTATGCATAACGTGTTCGTCAATTCTATCCGCTTTTACGGGACGGAAAGTGCCAAGCCCAACGTGGAGCATTACGGGTACAATCTCAACACCCATATCTCTTATCTTTTGCATAAGTTCAGGTGTGAAATGGAGTCCCGCTGTGGGCGCTGCAGCCGAGCCCTCTTCCCTTGCATAAACCGTTTGATAACGGCTCTTATCCTCGAGCTTTTCCGTAATGTAAGGTGGAAGTGGCATAAGTCCGATTATATGCAAAATCTCATAAATATTTGAATATTTTTCTCTATCGTAATCGAATTTTATATAGCGATTTCCTTCCTCGGTGATTTCAACAATCTCGCCGTGAAGTGCGCCATCGCCAAAGACGAGCTTTGAGCCAATTTTCGCTCTTTTACCTGGTTTAACGAGAGTTTCCCAAGTGTCAAGTCCGTGGTTTTTGAGGAGCAAAAGCTCAATTTTCGCTTCTTCTCTGCCCTCTACGTGTCCGTAAAGTCGCGCGGGAATTACCTTTGAATCGTTGATAACGAGAGTATCTCCCTCTTTAAGATAATCGCAGATGTCAAAGAAGTGCTTGTGTGTGATTTCTCCACTCGCTCTGTCAATTACCATAAGTCGAGATGAATCGCGTGGCTCAAGTGGAGTCTGCGCGATAAGCTCCTGTGGTAAATCGTAATAAAAATCCGATGTCAAAAGGTCGGTATGTGCCTTTTCGTTGATAATAATTTTGTCCATTTTTTGTCCTATCTATATCAATTTCTATTTTTCAACATATTATGTCAATATACATTATACTATATTTTTTATTATTTTTCAATATCATTTTTAATTTTTCTTTGGAGAACATCACTATGAAAAACGACAAAAAAACCTTGTTTTCAGGAGTATGTACGGCACTTATTACTCCTTTCAAGGATGGAGAAATCGACTATCGGTCACTTAAAAAATTGATCGAATTTCAAATTGAGCAAGGTGTTGATGCGCTACTTATCAACGGAACTACAGGTGAGAGCGCAACCTTGACGGAATGTGAAAAGCGCGAGATAATTTCATTCGCTGTTCGTGAGGTGGGGGGACGTGTGCCAATAATTGCAGGTACGGGCTCAAATTCCACCCAAAAAGCGATACATCTTTCAGAATTTGCGCAAGATGTGGGGGTGGATGCCATTTTAGTGGTGACTCCATACTACAACAAGGCAAGCAACGAAGGATTAATACGGCATTATGAAACGATTGCGAATACAGTTGATGTGCCAATGATACTTTACAACGTTCCCTCTCGCACGGGAGTGAATATTCCGCTTTCGGTTTACGACAGATTGGCAAATCACCAAAATATAGTTGCAGTGAAAGAAGCGAGTTCATCAGTAAGTGATTTCGCCAAATTATCGCAAAAATGTGGTGATAGATTGGATATTTACAGTGGAAATGATGATTTGTTGCTCCCCACACTCTCACTTGGTGGAAAGGGTGTTATCTCCGTAATGTCAAATATTTTGCCCAAGGAAATGAGGGAGATTTGCAAACTTTGGTTTGGTGGCAAAACCAAGGAAGCATGCGCTCTTCAGTTGCGACTTTTACCATTAATAAATGCAATTTTCAGCGAGGTCAACCCTATCCCAATCAAGGCATTGCTTGCAAAAGAGGGATTTTGCGCAGAGGAATATCGCCTGCCCCTCTGTACAATGAGTGAAGATAAGAAAAAGGAACTTTTCTCGGTGTTTGAGAAATTCAAATTTTGATTTATAGGGGAGATAGTTTGAATTTAAATTGCGGGAGGGGAGACCCCTCCCCTACGAATAGACAATATTATACATTGTAGGGGAGGCGTTTCGCCTCCCGTTCCAAACACAAACTAACTTTTTCTAACT
>JAZKZP010000060.1:0-4533 GCA_045612715.1 Eubacteriales bacterium | reverse complement strand
AGCGAAGAATCTCGGCACAACTTCCCTCAAGGATGACGCAAAAGATTATTGCGATAGAATCTCTTAAGGACACAAGGACTGCTCCAGAATGACATCTAAAGATGTCCTGCGCGCCGCAACGATAGAATCTCGCGCGGAAATATAATCTCACATATAAATCAAAATTTGAAAAACATCATTTATCCTTGCATTTTTATTATAAATATGCTATAATAAACCGAAAATAAAACATTCGGAGTAAAAAATGAAAAAATCAAAATTAATTTCAATCTTATTTTTGACCTTTTTCAAGATTGGGGCATTCACCTTCGGTGGCGGATACGCAATGCTCAACCTTCTTGAAAATGAGTTTGTTTCAAAAAGAGGCTGGCTCACAAAGGACGAATTTTTAGATATGCTCGCAATAGCGGAGTCAACTCCCGGCCCTATTGCGATAAATTCCGCAACATTCATCGGTTACAAAACAGCAGGAGTTATCGGTTCTACTTTTGCAACTCTCGGTGTTGTTCTTCCCTCTTTCATAATTATCTACGTGATTTCCCTTTTCCTTGATACATTTTTAACCTTCACACTTGTTGCAAGTGCTTTCAAGGGAATTCAGGCTTGCGTGGTATATCTCATCGGCTCAGTGGGTATAAAATTATTCAAGCAAATGGAGAAAAAACCTCTCCCAATCATAATTATGGCTTCAGTTCTCGTTTGTATGATTACCCTCTCTCTTTTCGCAGTAAAATTTTCATCCATTATATACATTCTCATTTCCGGCTCGCTCGGCATAATTGCTTTTTATAGCAATAAGCAAAACGGAAAGGAGGAAAACAAATGATTTTACTTGAACTTTTCCTCACTTTCTTTGAAATTGGCGCGCTCACCTTCGGCGGTGGATATGCGATGATCCCATTCGTTCGTGAACAAGTACTCTCTCATGGTTGGCTCACCGAAGAAGAACTTCTCAATATGATTGCAGTTTCCGAATCCACCCCGGGTCCTATTGCAGTTAATATGGCGACCTTCGTTGGCTCGGAGCAGGCAGGAATTTGGGGGTCTGCCGCAGCAACACTCGGCGTAGTGCTTCCATCTTTTATTATTATTCTTATTATTTCCGCGCTTCTCAAAAACTTTCTTAAATACAATGGTGTCAAAGCATTTCTTTCGGGTGTTCGCCCATGCGTTGTATCATTGATTTTGGGAACTGCAACAACACTCTTTTTAAGTGTTCTTCTCGGCATCGGTGGTAGTGACTTTGAATTAAATATTGATATTTTAGGCATTATAATCTTTGTAATTATCGTTGTAACATCCCTCGTTTACAAAAAAGCAAAAGGCAAAAAGCCCTCTCCAATACTTATGATCGCGTTTTCTGCAATTTTAGGTATGGTATTCTATTCACTTCCATTTTAAAGGAGATAAAAAATGAAAAAAACAGCACTTATCACAGGCGCCTCAGGTGGTCTTGGACTCTCTTTCGTAAATCTTTTTGCAAAGGACGGATACGATATTATCCTTGTTGCAAGAAACGCTAACCGTCTTGAAGAAATAAAAAAAGACGTTGAAGAAAAATTCAACGTAAAAGCAATCGTGGTTGCAGTTGACCTCTGTTCAGAAGACGGTGCACAGAAGGTATATGACGCAACAAAGCAGGCAGGCATTAAGATTGATGTTCTCGTTAACAACGCAGGATTTGGCGATTTTGGTGAATTCCACAAGAGCGATATCAATAAACAAATCAGAATGGTTGACCTTAACTGTATCGCGCTTATGCATCTTTGCCACCTCTATATTCCCGATATGTTAGCAAATAAGAGTGGTAATATCCTCAACGTTGACTCAATCGCAGCTTTCCAGGCTGGTCCTCTTATGAGCGTATATTATGCAACTAAAGCATTCGTTCTTTCATTCTCACAGGCTCTTACTCGTGAGCTTAAAGGCACGGGAGTTAAGGTGACTGCACTCTGTCCCGGTCCTATCAGAACAAATTTCGATACTACAGCAGATCTTGGCGAATCAGGACTTTTCAAAAACCTTAAGGTTTGGGATCCCGACACAGTTGCAAAATTCGGATACAAAAACATGAAAAAGGGCAAATCCCTCTGCATCTGTGGTTTCTTGAATAAAATCATCGTTTTCGCTAATCGCTTGGCACCCCGTGCACTCGTTAGAGAAATGGTTTACAATCTGCAAAAAATTCAATAATCACCAAAACAAAGACCGCGAGTTTTCACTCGCGGTCTTTTATTAATTATTTTTCTTTAACAATTAAATTATTTTCCTTCATAACGAGCTTATCAACTTCATCAAACAACATAGTTTGCTTGATTCCTTCTTCGCCACCGTACTGAACGAGAACTTCAGATTCTGTCTTGCCACTTTCCGAAACCAATTCATCCAGAAGAAGTCTATATTCCTCATCGGTAATTTCAAGATTTTCAGCTTGCATTACTGCATAAACGACCAAATCCGCTTTAATTGTTTCTTTTGCATACTCTTTCAATTCATCAGTGTTTTTAAAGCCCAAGTATGTAAGAACTTCATCAAAAGACATCTGCTTACCAAAATAATATTGAGAATATGCTGACAAGCTATTCACTTCTTCAACAAAAGAATTGTAAACATAATCAAGCTGCTGCTGGGGAATTTCAACAACAGTTGCATTTTCAGCAATTTTGCTCCATACCAATGACAAATTAGTTTGATTAATTCCATCATTAAAGTAATTCTTATATGATTCTAATGAAGTATACTGATTTTTTGTTATTTCTTTAATAATTTCATCAGTAGGCTCTACGGTTTTTGCAATGTAATTTATCTTAACGTCAAAGATAATTTCTTTTCCTGCAAGGTCTTTATTATTGGGATATGGATCGGGGAATTTTGTTTTGATTGCAAACCATTCGCCCGCATTACCGCCAAGCATTCCTTCAGCAAAGCCCTCGATAAATGTTGTGCCATCAAGAAGATAGAAAACACCGTCAAGTATATAAGCGCTCTGCCCTGAAGCAGTTCCGCCCTCAAAAGGAACACCTTCAAGATAACCAACGTAGTTAAAATTGAAAACTTCGCCTTCTTTGAGAGTTCCTTCAGTAACTTTTTCAAATTTACCAGCCTTGACAAGAGCGAGAACGATTTGATGATTAATTTCATCTTCGCTCATTTCAGTCTGCTGAACTTCAACTTCAAGTCCCTTGTACTGACCAAGAGTAATATATTTACTAACATCCTCTTTAAAGAAATCCATTGGCTCATATTTTGGAGCATCACCATTTGGTGTGGTGGGTGCTGTAGTTGTTGTGGTTGTAAAAATAGCATTAGAAATATTATTGTCTGTCAAAAGTATAAATCCCGCGGCAAGCACGACAATACCAAGCGCAAACGCAACAATAGTAATAATAGTTGACTTTTTCATTTTTGTTTCTCCGTTTTTTTAAAAATTTTAAATAAAAAAAGGAACTTTTCGTCATAAAACAGAATAAGTTCCTTATTTTATAGGAAATTCCGCTTTATATAAGCGGTATTAGAAACACAAATTATGCTTCTTCTTTGATAACTTCCTTGCCATTGTAAGAACGGCACTTCTTGCAAACTCTGTGAGAGAGCACGAATTCTCCGCACTTGGGGCACTTTACGATGCCGGGAAGGTTAAGCTTCCAGTTGTTTGAACGTCTTTTGTCTCTGCGAGCCTTAGACACTTTTCTCTTCGGTACTGCCATTGTCCTACACCTCCTTGTTAGTGTGATACACAATTTATCTATGATATTATACTACAAAATTTTTCATTTGTCAAGTAATTTTTTTAAAACTTCTAATCTTGGGTCAATTTCTTTTATTACACAGCCGCAATCTCCCAATTTTTTAGGCTTTCCGCACTTGGGACAAAGACCTTCACAATCCTCAGAGCAGAGTAATTTTCTTGGAAAATCAATCATAAGCTCCTCTCTGACCGCGTCATCAAGCACAAGTTTGTCATCTTCAATAACGATGTACTCATCTGCGCTTTCTTCAAGCTTTTCTTCGCTTACCATTCCCTCGGTAACAACGGTTCTCTCAAAATCAAGTGAGAAAACACCATGAACCTCATCAAGACAGCGAGCGCACTCACCAATATAAGGCAAGTCAGCCTGAAGGGTCAAACGCATATAACCCGCGGAGTTAGTGATTTTGCCATGAACACGAGCGCCGTCGGTAAAGGTAACATCTTCAATTATTTCAGGCGTGAGAACGAAATCAATATCAATACTGTTCACTTCTCCGCGAAGCATCGGTTTAAGATCAATAACCACTTTTTTCTCCTTTCAAATTACTATTAAATGAACAACGGAAAATATTATAACCGATATTTATCTGATTGTCAATAGATTTAGGGATATTTTTTCTGTCATTTATTAAACACGCAAATAAATTGGGATTTATAGGGGAGTTAGAAAAAGTTAGTTTGTGTTTGGAATGGGAGGCGAAACGCCTCCCCTACAATGTATAATATTGTCTATTCGTAGGGGAGGGGTCTCCCCTCCCGCAATTTAAATTCAAACTATCTCC
>JAZKZP010000059.1:0-8970 GCA_045612715.1 Eubacteriales bacterium | reverse complement strand
TATATCATTTTTCAAAAAATATCAAGTGAATTATTGAAAATATAATTAAACAAATTGGGATTTATAGGGGAGTTAGTTTGTGTTTGGAACGGGAGGCGAAACGCCTCCCCTACAATGTATAATATTGTCTATTCGTAGGGGCGGGGTCTCCCCTCCCGCAATTCAAATACAAACTATCTCCCCTATAAATCAAAATTTAAAATGGAGAGTAAAAACGCCGTCCCAAAAGGACGGCGTTGGTTTTGTATTATTTACTGTTTTTCTTTGCTTCGATAAGCTCAATTCTCTCGTGGAGGGGAGGATGATTATATGTGAGCTTAACTACTGTGGGGTGTGGATTCATATCGGAAAGAGAATCCTTGTGGAGTTTGCGAAGCGCGGAGATGAGGTCATCGCCATAACCAAGCTCGTATGCAAGAGAATCGGCTCTGCGCTCGAAGTAGCGTGACATGATGTTGAATGGAATCATAATAAGAGATGTTACGATTGAAAGTACGCTACCAAAAGAAACGTAGAATGCAAAGAAGATATTAGCTTCTTCAAATCCAAAGCTTTGGGCGATTTCGGGAACAAGCATTAAAACTGTCATCATCACCATCATAGGAAGGAAGTTGAGCATGTTGAAGAATGTCATCTTTGTTGTGTCCTTGTTCTTGAAGTGAGCAAGTTCGTGAGCGAATACAGCTGTGATTTCGCCCTCGGTGTAATTGTTTACAAGGTTATCATAAAGAACGATCTGTTTCATCTTGCCAATGCCACCGCAATACGCGTTTGCCTTGGTTGTTCTCTTGGAAGCATCCATAACATAGATGTCCTTGAGTTTATATCCTGCATCTTCGAACATTTTTGAAAGATTTGTGCGAAGCTCACCTTCGGGTAGGGGAGTAAATTTGTTGAATATCTTTGAAAATACGGTTGAAAATGTACTCATAAGAATTACAAACAGCGCAAGACCGACAAATGCGATGATGCCAAAATATGCACCAAGCAAGTTGTATGCAAGAAGCATAAGACCAAAAATCGCGATGTTAAGAATATTTCCGATTATGTAGTTTTTAATTGTGTCGGAAATGAATGTTTTGGGAGTTACCTTATTGAAGCCGAATTCTGCTTCAATTTTGAAGTTAAATATGTAGTCAATGGGGAGAGAAATGATTGTTTCAACGAGTCCAACCACAAGGAAGAAGAGCATTGATTTAACCATAACGTCGCCGGGCATTGCGTTGTAGATTACTGAAACAAGGTTGGTGCAGTAAAGGGCGATATTGATTGCAAGACCGATTATGCTGCTTGTGATACCAAGTTTGTCCTTCTTATTGTTGTATCTTCTCCATTTATTGTATTCTTCATCGTTGTAGATACCCTGAACACTTTTGGGCAATGGTTTGCCAACTTGCTTGTTTGATAGCAAATGAAGAACAAGACGGTAGAAGAAATTTGTGAGAATTAATGCTAAAAATAGAATTTTGTACATCTTTTTTTCTCCTTTGAGGATTTTTATTATATTTCAACTTTTGATTTGTTGCTCACGTTGTTCGCACTCACCCACAGGTTGTTTCGTCCACCTTTTCAAAGGTGGCGCTCCACGCGCAGTGGCGCCCGCCGCGTAGGCGATACGGCATTTCTTTTTGGGAACTTTTTCGCTTTCGTTTTTGCGTTAGCAAATGGCTGACGTAAGTCAGACAAGAAAGAATGTGCCTCTGGTTTCAAAGAAAAAGTGGATAAAAGATAAATGGTCACTATAGTTAGTGTCACTATCTTTAGACACCAAAACTTGTTAGACGCTTTTTTCTTTGGCATTATAGCCGCAAAGAAAAAAGCTTTGCAAAAAAGAAACGGCGGGTGCGCTCAAGCCGCGCGGCTCTGCTACGCGCAGGGCGCGCGCTTTTGAAAAAGCGCGGCAAAACAATCGTGCAAAGCGAGTGCGAACACACCGTTAAATCCCAATTTAATTAAGCAATTTCATCAGGGATAGTTGCAACTTTTTTCTTGTAAATGTAGATATAGAATACTACACTAAGCGCTACGCACACAACCTCTGCTATTGGGAATGCCCACCAAACATTATTAACGTCGCCTGTGAGGGCGAGGAGGTATGCAACGGGGAGGAGTGTTACAAGCTGACGTCCGATTGATACGAACATTGAGAAAAGAGAATAGCCGAATGCTTGGAACACTGCGGAGCAGATGATTGAGAAACCTGCGAAAATAAAGCTTATTGAAATTGTTCTAAGAGCAGGAATTCCAACTGTAGTGATTGCTTCTTCGCTCATGTTGAACATTGAAAGGAATACGTCGGGGAATATCTGGAAGAGCATGAAGCCGAAAAGCATCATTGATACTGCATAGATAAGTCCGAGTTTTATTGTGCGAAGCACTCTTTTTTTCTTTCTTGCCCCGTAGTTATAAGAAACTATTGATATCATTCCGTTATTGAAGCCGAAAACGGGCATAAATATGAAGCTTTGAAGCTTGAAATATATTCCGAAAACGTTTACAGCATATTGAGAAAGGGGCATAATAATTTTATTGAACGTTGCTGTCATAAATGAACCGATAGAGTTCATCAAGATAGATGGTAGACCGATGTTCAATATTTCGCTGATTATCTTGAGGTCGGGTTTAACGTCGTTGAATGAGAAGTTGATTTCCTTGTTTTTCTTTTGATGAAGGATGATACCTATTATTCCGGAAAGAATCTGACCTATAACGGTTGCGTAAGCTGCGCCTGCGATTCCAAGTGCGGGAAGACCGAACCAACCGTTAATAAGGATGGGGTCAAGAATGATGTTTGCGATAGCACCAACGAGCTGAGTTACCATTGAAAGAGTGGTTTTGCCCGTGGATTGCATATATTTTTCGTGTACTACTTGACAAAAAAGACCGAATGATGCGATAAAGCATATGCTGATGTATTGAACACCCAAGTCAATGACCTGTGCTTTTTGAGCAACATCCTGGATGTCTGCCGTCATAAGTTCGAAATAAGGACGCGCGATGGCTGTGCCGAGGGTTGCGAAAAGAACGTAGCTGATTATTGCAATGAAAAGACCTTGACCTGCAATTTTGTTTGCCTTGGCTTGGTTTCCTATGCCAAGATTACGAGAGATGAGGGCATTTATACCAACACCTGCGCCAACCGAAACCGCAATCATAAGGTTTTGGGCGGGGAAGGCAAGGTTAACTGCTGTTAATTCGAGCTGCTCGGGGCTGATTGCCGCAACAAATAAGCCGTCAATTATATTATATAATGCTTGGATAAGCATTGAGAGCATCATTGGAATGGACATCGACAAAAGTAATTTGTTTTCGGGCATATAGCCCATCTTGTTTTCTTTTACTGTTGTGCTCAATTTTATACCTCCGTTTGTATGTTTTAATTCAACTACATATTATAACATATTATTCGACATATTTCAATACCCTAAATTAAAAACAAAATTCAATATAAAATAACGTCACATTTTGTTGAAAATGGTAAAAAGAACTTGACACGACTGCAAATAATAAGTATAATATAATGGAATAAGTATTTTTGCGTGCTATTTTACGTATAATGTTGGAGGGATTTGTATGAAAAAACTTTTTCGAAAAATTATTAATAAAATAGGCGATGAGTTTTTTACTATCCCAAATTTGTTGTCTATGCTTCGCTTGTTGCTCGTTCCCGTTATTGTTTATCTTTATTGCTTTGCACACAACAATACGTGGACGCTTATCTTGGTTGCATTTTCGACCTTAACTGACATAGTTGATGGTTTTATCGCAAGAAGATTTAATATGATAACTGATTTTGGCAAATTTATTGACCCCGTTGCAGACAAGGCAACACAGTTGGCTGTTTTTGCTTGTCTTATTACAAAATTCCACCTTATGCTTTTGCCGTTTGTTGTGCTTCTTGTTAAAGAGCTTGCATCTCTTTGGCTCAGATTTATCGTTTATAAAAATACAGACAAGGTTGAGGGCGCTCATTGGCACGGCAAGGCATCAACAACTATCGTTATTATAGTGATTATGAGTCATCTTATCTGGCCCGATATGCACTCATCAATTTCTGAATTTTTGATATTCTTTAGTACAATCTTTATGGTTTATTCCGGTTTCCTTTACACGCTTGAGGGCGTTAGTATGTTGAAAGATGGAAAAAAATAAATATACGCTTAGGCAAGCAATTGTGTATGCTATTCAAGGAGCTATAATTGGAGTTGGCGCAATACTGCCCGGTGTAAGCGGTGGTGTTCTTTGCGTTGCCTTTGGACTTTTTGAACCCTTGATGGAGTTTTTAACCAACCCCAAAAAATCGTTAAAAGAGCATTACAAAATGTTTTTCCCGTTCTTTTTGGGATGGGCGCTTGGCTTTGTTTTGCTTGCAAATGTGGTTGAGGGCTTTTTCTCACTTGCTCCCGACATTGCAATATTCTTGTTTTTTGGACTTGTGTGCGGAACTATTCCGGAAATGTTTAAAAAGAGCGAGGAAGCGAACGGAAATAGTAGCTGGACACCGTTTGTTATCTCGTTGGCTGTGTCATATACACTTTTCCATATTATTGAAGCGGGAGAAGCGGTTGTAATTCCCGCAAATTTCTTGAGTTTTGTTTTTTGTGGATTTATGTGGGGCATCAGCTTGATCGTGCCCGGTTTAAGCTCATCCACAGTGCTTATTTATCTCGGCATTTACGTTCCACTCACTGAAGGAATTGGAAGCTTTGATATGTCGGTTCTTGTTCCGTTTGGTATTGGAATTGTGGCGACTGTTTTGCTTCTTGCAAAGCTTGTAAATATGCTTTTCAAAAAGCATTATGCCGTGATTTCCCGTATTATTTTGGGATTTGTTATCTCGTCTTCACTTAAAACATTGCCACACGAGTTTAAAAGCCCGTGGACAATGATACTTTCTATTATTTGCTGCGTTGTTGGATTTGTCATTGCAATTATAATGGATAAATCCGAAAAAAAGCAGGGTCATTGAAACGAAATGGAGGATTTATTTTGAAATTTATAGGATTTTTTGACTATACAACTTGGCTTACTTACGCAAGCTTGGCATCTGCCCTGATTGGTATGCTTCAAGCAAGCAAGGGGCATCTCGGTGCTGCGGTATTCTGCATTATGTTTTCGGGTTTTTGCGATATGTTTGACGGTATTGTTGCCCGTACAAAAAAGGATAGAACACAGGATCAGAAAAATTTTGGAATTCAGATAGATTCTTTAACTGATGTTATTGCATTCGGTGTTACTCCCGCGGTAGTATTCTATTTTCACGGTGTCAATTCAACACTTGGAGTTATAATACTTATAGCTTACGTGCTTTGCGGACTTGTTCGTCTTGCGTTTTTCAATGTTCTTGAAACAAAGCGCCAGGCAAATCCTAATGAGAGTGCGTGTTTGAAAGCGTTCCGCGGAATGCCTATTACGTTTTCTGCTATGATAACACCCGTTGTATGCTTTGTTGGTTGGCTTTTGCCATATAGCATCAGCATTTGGCTTTATCATATCGCGCCGTTGCTTATGGGATTCTTCTTTATTTATGATATAAGCATTCCCAAACTTGACGTTGGTGGTTTGCTTTTTGGAAAGAAAAAATAATTACATAGAAATAGAAAAGCCCGAGGATTTTCCCCTCGGGCTTTTTGTTGTGGATTTTTCAAATTTTGATTTGTCGAGTAGTTAGTTTATTTTGGGACGCTCAAGCCGCTGGGCTTCCGCTTTTGAAAAAGCGGAGCAAAACGATAGATGGGTTTGAGCTAATGGTTCGTAAATTTTCGATAATTCACAAGCGAATTATCGGTTTTGAAATCACGAAACCATCCTTACACGCAAGCGTGACGGATGATATCGCACTTTCAAAACTACGAAAATCAATCCTAATGGATTAATTTTCTAAAATTTACTTTATGTGAGCATACAGATTTTGATAGCTATATGTCTATTATTTGAGTCAGCAAATCACAGATTTTCGAGGTGCCTGTTAAAATACCGAGAAAATCGTTATGTGTTGTATATAATTATGGGCAATTTGCGTTTTTGCGAAGCAAAATGGAGTCGTAAGACGACAAGCAATTTGCTAGGCGCGCCAATCATATTTTAGATAATTCCATCATAATATGCGCGGCGTATTTGCGCGAAATTTTGTCGCGAAGCTCTTTTAAAAGCTTTTTTGGATACTTTTTTCTCGAAAAAAGTATCATTCCTTTTTAACTAACTTTTCCCCGACAAATCCCAATTTATAAAGTTGTTATCTTAATGTTTCTTTCATCAGGTACATCAAGATTAGTCTTTGTAATCTCAACCCTGATATGCTCGTCGGGTATGGCATAGGGAATATTTTCACTCCACTCGACAAGGCAGATTGAACCGTCGTCAAGGTAATCGTAATAACCTATTGAATATAGGTCATCCTCGTCGGTTATACGATACATATCGAAGTGGAACACGCGTCTGCCACTCTTTGAGGGATACTCGTTAACGAGCGCAAATGTTGGTGAGCGCACGAGTGCGTTTGGTGAGAATACCTTTGTAAATCCACGCACGAATGCAGTCTTGCCGACTCCCAAATCGCCATAGAGCGCGATGAATGAGGGCAGAGCAAGATTTTTTTCTATTTCCTGCGCTAGTTCAAAGCCAACTGCCTCGGTTTCCTCGGGAGAGTTTGTAATAATTTCTTTTAAAACTGTCATTACTTCTTTTTTGCAACCTCGGTGAACTTCTTTTTTGTTCCGTCGGGGTACTGAACAACTGTGCTTTCAAGCTGAGCGCCAAAGGACGCACGAATTTCTGCAACGTACTCCATGCGGAGTGCGTGCTGTTCAGCTTTTTCTTCTTCGGTGAGCTCACGAACCTTTTGCTCGTGAGCGTAATATTTTATTTTATCAAGCTTTGCTTTTTCCATTTTAACTCCTTATTCTGTAAAAGAATACATTTTGTAAAGGTCGGCATAGAGACCGCCTTTTTCGATAAGCTCTTTGTGAGTTCCGCTTTCCTCAATGCCGTTTTCGGTGAGGACGAGAATTCTATCTGCGTTCTTTATTGTTGTCAAGCGATGAGCAACTGTGAAAGTTGTTCTGCCTTTTGCCAACTTTTCAAGCGACTGCTGAATGAGATATTCGCTCTCATTGTCAAGCGCACTTGTCGCCTCGTCAAGAATGAGAATCGGGGGATTTTTAAGGAACACACGGGCGATTGAAATTCTCTGCTTCTGACCACCGGAGAGTTTAACTCCACGCTCACCAACGTATGTGTCATATCCGTCGGGGAGGGTGAGAATGAAATCGTGTGCGCCTGCAAGCTTTGCGGCAGCGATGATTTCTTCTTCGGTGCAGTTGGGCTTACCGTATGCGATATTTTCGCGAACACTACCTGAGAAAAGGTAAACGTCCTGCTGAACGATACCGATATGCTCGCGGAGTGATTTTTGTGTGATGTTCTTAATATTTTTGCCGTCAATCAAAATTCTGCCGTCATTCGCTTCATAGAAACGGGGAATAAGAGCGCAAAGAGTTGTCTTACCACCGCCACTTGGACCAACAAGCGCAACGCTCTCGCCCGCTTTAACGTGAAGATTGAGTTTGCAAAGAACGTTCTTTTCCGTTCCGCTATAGCGGAATGTGAGGTCCTCAAATGTGATGTCGCCTTTAACATTTTCGATATTTTCTGCGCCTTCGCTGTCCTCGATATCGGGGTCGATGTCCATAATTTCGCAGAAGCGCTCAATACCTGTCATACCGCGCTGGAACTGTTCTGTAAATTCAACAAGGCGACGAATTGAGTTGAGAAGCATACTTGCAAAGAGCATAAATGCGATAAAGTCTGCGCTTGTAATCTTGTTGTCTGCCAAGAAGAATGCGCCTGCAACAACCACGATTATATAGAGCGCACCGTCAAAGAATCTTGTTGAACTTTGGAACGCGCCCATATATTTATAAACTTTTTTCTTAACGGACAAGAAACTTGAGTTGCTCTTTTCGAATTTTTCGATTTCGGTATCTTCATTTGCAAAGGATTTAACCTCGTGAATACCGAGCAAGCTGTCCTCAACTTGAGAGTTAAGCTCACCAACGATGCGACGACTTTCTTTAAAGCCCTCTTTCATCTTTGTTCTGAAGCGAGTCATACAAATAATCATCACGGGAACGATTGCAAAGATGAGAAGCGTGAGAGGAATGTTAATCGTGCAAAGAATTGCAAACGAAGCGATAATCTTTATGCCGGCGATAAAGAACTCCTCAGGGCAGTGGTGCGCAAATTCGGTAACGTCGAAAAGGTCGCTCGTGATTCTTGACATCAAAGTACCGATTTTGGTGTTGTCATAGTATGAGAACGAAAGCTTTTGAAGATGGGTAAAGAAATCACGTCGCATATCCGTTTCAATCTTTGAGCCCATTACGTGACCGGTTGATGCCATATAGTAGTATGCTGCAGTGTCAATAAGACGGAGCACAAGATAAATTATTCCGCAGGTGATGATAAAACGAGGAGTCAAAGATGCCACATCAGTTTCGGCTCTACCTGTGATTTCGCGCGCAATGAGGGGGAGAACAATTTCAACCACCGTTGTGAGTGACGCGCAAAGAAGGTCGAGAATAAGTATTCCTTTGTATTTTTTGTAATAGGGCAAAAATCTTGATAAAAGCTCGCCCTTTTTCTTCTTATTTTCAGCCATTTTTGTATTTTCCTTTATTCTTAACTCTTAATTATATTAGTATATCATATAATTAAAGAAAATTAAAGGGGTTTTGAGAAAAAATATGTAAAATTTGATTTTTTGTACATTATTCAAATTTTGATTTGGCGGGAAGTTACTTTTTGTGAATAGAGGACGCACGCGGTGCACCCCTACGGGTTTTATTGTATGATTTCGTTCAATTTCCGCGCGAGATTCTATCGTTGCGGCGCGCAGGACATCTTTAGATGTCATTCTGGAGCAGTCCTTGTGTCCTAACGAGATTCTATCGGTCGTTTCACTCCCTCCAG
>JAZKZP010000058.1:0-9008 GCA_045612715.1 Eubacteriales bacterium | reverse complement strand
TTCAAATTTTGATTTATAGGGGAGATAGTTTGAATTTAAATTGCGGGAGGGGAGACCCCTCCCCTACGAATAGACAATATTATACATTGTAGGGGAGGCGTTTCGCCTCCCGTTCCAAACACAAACTAACTTTTTCTAACTTCCCGATAAATCCCAATTTATTGTTTGTTAATCTTATGCGCTGTTGTTTGCTTTTTTGCTTGTACATTGAATTTTCAATTTTAATTTTCATTTAGCATAAAATGTAAGGATTAACAATTAAGGAGGATTTTATGATAGTTTCGAAGCCATATAATAGAGAACGAGCACTTGAATATGCACGAAGGTGGGCACTTTCTCGCAATCCATTGTTCTACGATTTCACGGGTGGAGGAGGGAATTGCACAAATTTCGTTTCTCAATGCTTGCTTGCAGGTAGCTTGGTGATGAATCCAACGGAAACGTTTGGGTGGTACTACGTGGATGTTAACAACCGTGCGCCCTCGTGGACGGGCGTTCGTGAATTTTATGAATTTTTGTGTGGAATAGGTGATTTTTCTCCTAAATACGAACGCCAAGGTCCGTTTGGCGAAGAGGTTGAACGCGAGCTTTTGGAGGTTGGTGACGTTGTTCAACTTGCGAATGCACGTGGAGAATTTTATCATTCTTTATTTGTGTCGGGATTTCAAAACGGAGATATTTTAATTAGTGCGCAATCCAATGATGCGCTTGATCGACCACTTTCATCATATAATTATGCAACTGCGAGATTTTTGCACGTTCAAGGTGTGAACGTTGAGCTTTTTGATGTTGTAGAATATTTTGATAACTTGTTAGCAGGCACCTCTTTGCCTCCAATAAGTCAAATATATGTGCCCGTGCCAAGAGAAGAATAATATTATATGTAAATAGGATGGAATTTTTGATTATATACTTGCAATAATATAAAAAGTATGATATAATAGATAAGGTATAGGCCAAATAAAAAATATGGAGCAGGACAATGAAAAGAATAATTGCGCTACTTTTGATTTTGATGCTACTTGTTACAAGCTGTAACTTGAATACGAAGGATTCTTCGGATAGCCATCTTCACGAACAAACTCCCAACGTGGAAAATATAACTTCCTCAACCGATGATTCTAATCAGACGGTACCGCCCGAGGATAATTCAACCGAAAACAACGAGCCTGAAAACAATCAGCCCGAAAACAATCAGCCCGAAAATAATCAGCCTGAAAATAATCAGCCTGAAAACAACGAGCCTGAAAACAATCAGCCTGAAAATAATCAGCCCGAAAACAACGAGCCTGAAAATAATCAGCCTGAAAACAACGAGCCTGAAAACAATCAGCCCGAAAATAATCAGCCTGAAAATAATCAGCCTGAAAACAACGAGCCTGAAAACAATCAGCCTGAAAATAATCAGCCTGAAAACAATCAGCCTGAAAATAATCAGCCTGAAAATAATCAGCCTGAAAACAATCAGCCTGAAAACAACGAGCCTGAAAATAATCAACCTGAGGTAACTCACAACTATAAAGCAACAGTAACTGCTCCTACTTGTGAGAGCGCAGGTTATACCACTTACACTTGCTCAGATTGTGGTGATTCCTATGTGGCAGATAATGTTGCTTCTCTTGGACACGATATTGATTCAACAGTAACTGCTCCTACTTGTGAGAATGTTGGTTATACTACTTATGTTTGCATTACATGTAGTTATACATATGTAGGTAATCATATTGATGCTCTCGGTCACAATTGGAAGGATGCCACAACAGAAGCTCCCAAGACTTGTCAGACCTGTGGTGATACAGAAGGCGACGTTCTCCCCGGAACTTCTAGTGGTTATAGTGAAACACTTTACGTTCATTACATTAATGTTGGACAGGGCGATAGCATCTTTATCCAGGTCGGCGATTGCGATATCCTTATTGATGCCGGCACAGCCAACTACGGCTCAACTGTTTCAAGTTATTTGAAGGGCAAGAAGGTTGATGACATTGAATTGTTGATAAACACTCATCCTGATGCAGACCATTGCGGCGGTCTTACTCAAGTTCTTAAGGATCATGTGGTTGAAGAGGTTTGGATTTCTAAGGATACGAGTAAAACAACTGCAGCTTATAAAAACTTTGTTTCTGCAATCAGCAGTGAGGGCTTGACTGCAAAAAAGCCCAATAAAGGCACTGTATATACTTATGAGTATCTTACAATTACGGTTCTTTATTCCGCAAAAGGTTCTGACTCTAACAACTCTTCTATTGTTGTAATGCTCGAGTACGGAAGCTTCCGTTTCTTGTTCACTGGAGATATAGGCGAGGAAGTGGAAACTCAGCTTGTGAGTTCCGGTGCAGATCTCGATTGTGACGTTCTCAAGGTTGGACATCACGGTAGCAAGTATTCTAGCACAGCCGCATTCCTTAGTGCTGTTAGCGCAGATTACGGTGTAATTTGTGTTGGTAGCAACTCTTACGGTCATCCTACATCTCAAGCATTGAATAGATTATCCTCTGCGGGTGTTGACGTATATCGTACGGATAAAAACGGAAACGTAGTTTTCTCTACTAATGGTGCAACATTGACATTGCCAAACGGAACAACCGATAGCACGGGTTCAGGTTCAGGAGTTTCTTCGGGTGGATCATCATCAAGCGGTTCATCGTCAAGTGGATCTTCGTCTGGCGGCTCATCTTCAGGCGATTCGTCAAGCTCGACACAGTATTTTATTGGTAACACAGAGAGCAAAGTGTTCCATCTTCCCACATGTAGCAACTTGCCATCGGCATCTAAACAGAACACTATGTATGACTATTGGTGGATTATCAACATTGCAGGTTATACACCTTGTGGACGATGCTTAAAGAATTATAGTGGCGGTGTTAGCTATATTGCTAACGCTACGACAAAGGTTTACCATGTATCTTCTTGTGCTTATTTACCTTCATCATCCAACAGAGTCTATATAACTAGCACGGCTGGTTATACAGCTTGTGGACACTGTATAAAATAGAATAATAGTATGAAAACAGGGTGCATAAACGTGCGCCCTGTTTGAATTTATATGAAAGGTTCAAATTTTGATTTGTCGCGTACTTTTTTGAAAAAAAGTAAGCAAAAAACTTTTAATCAGCTTCGCGCTTTTCCCCGTACAACAAGAACAAGGTTGTAGGGACCGGCGTCCCCGACGACCCGTTATAAAAGAAAAGTAACTAATAGATAAATCCCAATTTATAAAGCAAACGGATAACAAAAAAGGACGCACACTGTGCGTCCTTTGAATTTTAACTATAATTAGTCAGCAATGTAAGGAAGAAGGGCTACCTGACGAGCGCGTTTGATCGCTGTTGTGAGCTTTCTCTGGTGCATAGCGCATGTGCCGCTAATTCTTCTAGGAAGAATTTTGCCACGTTCACTAATGAACTTTCTGAGCTTTGCAGAATCTTTATAGTCGATATAAGCGATTTTATCTTCACAGAAGATACAAACCTTTTTTCTTCTACGGTTGTTGAAACGAACCGGACGAGAAGCATTTTCTGTTCTTTCCATTTTATGAAATCCTCCTGTATTATTTTCGTTAGTTGCTTTTATCAGAACGGCAAATCGTCGTCTGTTTTGATCTCTTCAAAATTAGGAGCTTCAGCGCCTGAAGAGAATGAAGGAGAACCGTAAGCATCGGGAACATAACTTGCAGAACCTGTGCTATCTGAACGAGAGTCAACGAACATAGCTTCGTCAACAACAACGTCAGTTGCATAGCGCTTTGCACCTGTGTTGTCGGTCCAAGTTCTTGTTTGAATTGAGCCGGTTACGCAAAGAGAAGAGCCCTTCTTGAAATATCTTGAGATAAATTCAGCGGTTTGTCTCCAAGCAACACAGTTAATAAAATCTGCCTGGGAATTGTTCTGTCCGTCAGCACCTCTTGTAAATCTGCGATTTACTGCGAGTGTGAAGGAAACAACTGCAATTCCGTTTTGAGTCTGTTTAAGTTCCGGATCTGCTGTAAGACGGCCACAAAGTACTACCTTGTTTAAGTTGAGATTTGACATCTTAGCTTACCTCCGAACAAATTATTCAGCGTCAGCTACTACTTCAGTAACTTCAGCTACTTCTGCAGCTTCAACAACAGGAGCCTTTTTAGCAGCGTTGTTTCTTTCGATTGCCTTAACGTCAAGCTTAATTGTCATTGCTCTCATAACGTTTTCGTCGATGTTGAACAAACGATCAAGCTCAGCGGGGAAATCAGAAGCTGTTTTGAAAGTTACAACAGTGTAGTAACCTTCAGCCTCATCATTGATAAGGTATGCAAGACGGCGTTTACCCCAATCAGCAACCTCAACGATTTCAGCGTTGTTAGCTATCAATGTTGTGAATTTGTTCACTGTTTCTTTCGCAGCGTCTTCTCCGTTTGCGAGACTAACGATGAACAGGTTTTCATAAGTATTGATTACCTTTTCCATATTTTACACCTCCCTATGGACTTTAAGTTCGCGCACTTAAATAGATTTTTGCGCGACAGAGAGACGGACGCATACGTCCGCATCATATGACATTATATCATATTTTTTAATTTTGTCAAGACTTTTTTTAAAAATGAATGTTTTCTTTTAGTTTATTGTTTTTTTGCTCTTGCAACGATATACCAACGCTCGTCGGTATCTTTAGCAGGAGTGAAGTTAAAATCAGAATAAAATCCAATTATTTCAAATTTATTATTTACAAGAGCTTTTTCGATTTCTTCTTTTGAATAGCAGCGCTCAGTTTGTAACTCGTCGCGGCGAAAATACTTTTCGCTTTCGTCATCTTTTTCGAAAACTGTGAGAGAAAAATCGCAAAGGTACGTTTTTTCATCATAATAATTCTGCCAAACGCAAAAGCTGTTGTTCCCGCAATCGTTTTCCTCATAAACATAGGTGTTTGAACCGTAAACATTCTCAAATTTATGAGGAGTATTCACGTCAAACAAGAAAAGTCCATCGGGGTCGAGATAGTTGTGAACAAGTGAAAGACATTTATCGAGCTCGCCGTTCCCTGTGAGATAATTAACGCTGTCAAGGCAACAAGTGATAGCCCCTACGGTGCCATAAAGCTCAAATTCACGCATATCCTGAAGCAAGAAAAGAACGTCACGAGGCAAATCAAGGTCATATTTTCTATCGTATGCCACGTTAAGCATATCATAAGAGCCGTCAACGCCGATCATATCGTATCCGCGTTTGGCAAGCTCAAAGGTCATGCTTCCTGTGCCACAAGCAAGGTCAAGAACAAGCTCGGGGCGAGATGGAAGATATTGGTCAAAGCATTTTTCAAAAAAATCAGCCCAAGCACTATAATCAACGTTAGCATTTATATTATCATAAATTGTTGAAATAGCACCATAATTATCAAATTTTTTACTCATCTTCTGCTCCCATTTGTTCAAGAAGTTGTTTTTCAAGCTCTGCGGCTGTATTATATCCCATTTTTTTCTGACGATGATTCATAGCTGCAATTTCAAGAATAATTGGCAAGCTTCGTCCGGGACGAACAGGAACGGTAATTGAAGGAATATCAATACCGAGGATATTAATTGTTTGATCGTCAAGACCGAGTCTGTCATACATCTTGCCTTCAACCCAAGGTTCAAGATGGATAACCAGGTCGATTTTTTCGGTATCCTTAACTGCACCCATACCGTATAGACGGCGTACGTCAATGATGCCGATTCCACGAAGCTCAACATAGTGCTTTATAAGAGAGGGCGCACTGCCCACAAGGGTTTTGGCGGAAACTCTCTTGATTTCAACAGCATCGTCAGCTATAAGACGGTGTCCACGTTCAACAAGAGCAATAGCGGTTTCGCTTTTACCAATACCGCTTTCACCGAGAATTAAAACACCTTCACCGAAAACCTCTACCAAAACGCCGTGCTGTGTTATTCTGTTTGCGAGGTTGGTATTAAGAGAAGCGATGAGAGAAGCCATTGTTGGGCTTGTCTTTTCTTTGGTGCGCAAAATCGGTACATCGTATTTTTTTGCGTGAACGAGAATTTCGTCGCCGATCTCAAAGTTTGTTGTGATAATTACAGCTACAGGCTTTTGCGCAAAAAACGCTTCAAGACGTGCATCTGCAAGATCCCTGCCTATTTCAAATAAATATTGCATTTCCGCTCTTCCGATAACTTGAATTCTCGTGGGCTCAAACACGGTCAAAAATCCTGCCAAAGCAAGACCGGGGCGATTTACCTCTCTATTGGTTATCTTGATTTGTTTTGCGGGAATGGGCATATATACTTCTTCAAACTGAAGCTCTTTTATCAATTTTTCAAGTGTTATAGAATATACTTTTTCTGCCATGATTATCTCCAAATTTATTTTATCTTTTCTGCAATTGCTTGCGCTATTGCATTTGCTCCCTCTGCTGAAGGGTGTACATTATCCTTGAACCATTCGGGATGATTTTCTGTCAATGCGTAAATGTCAACGCAATCATAACCCTGCATAAGAGCGAATGAACGAATCTCTCTTCGTATCTGTTCCACTATACTTGGCTGAATGTCAAAATTCGTTTTTCCTTCGGTGTTTCCATCGGGATAGAATGCCTTTGCGGGGGTACAAAGAATTATTCTTGCGTTGGGGTTATTTTCTTTATATTTATTGATCAATTTTTCATATTCTTTTATGAATGTGTCAGCGTTCTTCCAATTTTCGGGCTTGGAATCATTTGTGCCAAGCATAATAACTAATACATCTGCATCAAGTGTCTGACTCAAAGTATATTGCTCACTTTTTGTGTAGGGTTGATCGCCGTTGTCGGAAAGCGTTTTGCCACTATGACCGAAATTTGAAACGTGGTATTCGTCACCGAGAATTTCTTGAAGCTGGGCGGGATAGTTATTTTTGGGCCAATTTGCTATTCCGTGACCGTACGTAATGCTATCGCCCACACACGCAATTTTTATTTGTCCCTCTTTTGCTTGTGTGTGATTATGTATACCCGAAAATCCGTTAAAGTAAAGAATCAAGAAAAGGGTAACTGCTATAACAATGACGGAAATCGCAATAATTATGATGGTTTTTTTCATAGATTTGCTCTCTTGTTATATAAATTTGTTATTATCAATTTATTATATCACAACTGAGCAAAGAATGTCAACAATAATAATATTTTGATAAAGATATTAACACATTTTTATTTGATTCATAGAATAATAACAAAGCGAGAATTTACTCGCTTAGATTTTATTAGTTGCGCCATGGTGCAACAGAAACGGAGCTTTTATGAATAACTGCCTTTGCAATCTTTTTGACAACGACTATATTTGGCTTCTTCTTATCGCGTTGCTTATAATCACTTGTTGCTGCGGTAGATAGTCAAAAAAAGGGGGCGCAAGCCCCCATATCTTTTTATTGCATTTTTGCATTAAGTACGCCGTTAAATGCGACTGTGAAATCTTCAATTGTTTTTGTTCTCCAATTGGTTTCTGTGGGATAGAACAATTCAAAATAGTTTTGGCGAACAATTTCTTCTGTGATCTTATTGTTCGTTGGAAATCTATGTTGACGGTTTTCATCAACTGTGTATTTGAGTGAAAGTATTGATGACAAGAAATCGTCGCCTATAGTTCCAAACTCGAAGCAAGTGGAATAGAGAGTTTTGTCACTATTTTTGCTCTTTGCAAGACGATAGAAATAATCGGTTGTGTCACCGTAGGTAACGTAAAATTCTTCGGAATCCTGTGCGATTATATAGTCATAGCCAATTTGTGCAATCGAATCGGCTTCACTTGTAGGATCCTGAACGGAGTTGAATATTACCATATTATAACGGGGACCGTATCCGGAGTGAATGTCAACGTGAATGATGTTTTCATATTCGCTTTCAAGACAATCGTTGAACACGCCCTTCAAATATGTTGTGGACTTTTCATCACCGTTGCCACCGTAGTAAACGCCTTCGGGATATTCATACTGACCTGTTAAAAGTGCATCTGAAATTGTGTCAGCGCCTGTGAAAATTGCTTCTTTTGCAAGAGAAAGATAGAAACCTACCTCGTGCCAGAAAGCGTTACCCATTTTTCCCTCGGGCTGAAGAAATCCTTCTACCTTGGGATATTCTTTGTTTGAAGAAAGGTCGAAATTATCCCAATCTTCAATAAAGTTTCTATTCAAGTCAACGTTGTTTTCGTTGTAACGGCGCATATATTTCATTCCGTAGGGATTAACGTTTGCAACGATGAGAATACCTGTGCTCTTTGTGTCGATGTCGGGATATATTTCTTCAAAGAAAACATCAAGCATAACCGAGCCGATGTAACCCTCCATACCGTGAACACCTGTTGTGAGAACGATAAGGTTGGTATTTTCCTCACTTGCGGGGAGATAGATGTTGTCGATATAAAGCCCATCACTTTCGTCTATGGCGTATGTGTTGTGCTCAACGCTAATTCCGTTTTCTTCAAGCTTTTGTACTCTATCGGACAGATGGTTGCGCACCTCGTCATAGCTTGTATAGAAATATTCGCTGTATTTATGAGTTTCGGTGGCAGGTTGGCGCACTATTGCAAGAATAATGTGAGGACCAACGATAGAGCAAAGAAGAATTAAACTCACAATCACTGTTGTGGTTATGATAAATGCCTTTGATGTGAAAAAGTTTTTGAATTTATTTTTCATATTTTACTCCTTGAATTTTTAATCAATACATAATACCATATATAAAGATAAAAGTCAATTGAAAAGTTAGAAAAGATTCCTTATACGCATTATCAACATAAAAAAGGAGTGCATTTGCACTCCTTTTACACATCGTACGGGAATCGAGATACTATTTCTCGCAAACGAGAAATAGAACCAAGAATGCTTAGGGCATTCTTGCCCATAATTTTTTGCTTCGCAAAAAGATGGATTTGCTTCCTCATACGCTTTATCAACATAAAAAAAGGAGTGCTTATGCACTCCTTTTTTTATGTTGGTGACCCGTACGGGAATCGAACCCATGTTACAGCCGTGAAAGGGCCGTGTCTTAACCGCTTGACCAACGGGCCT
>JAZKZP010000057.1:0-5980 GCA_045612715.1 Eubacteriales bacterium | reverse complement strand
GTTTGTATATGGATTTTGAGCATCAAATTCTGATGTGGGAACTATATAGGCGTTTTGCACGGCGGTAACGTTTTGAAAAATAGGTACTCCGTTATAATGTTGGGGATAATAGCCCTCTTTGAAAACGTCGATATTATAGATAGAATAAGGTTTTGATGCAGGAGATGGTGATTCTGACAATTCTTTTGGTGGTGCGGGAAGCATAATTTTGGGAGTAATTCCATCTCGATTAGTAAGAAAAGAGAGTAGGATTTCTTGATTATCCTCGTCCTTACCTTGAACGATGACCGAGGCGTGTTCTATGGGTATTGCACCGTTTGCAGTGGAGACCTTAACTATGAGATATCCATATGAATTTAGTTCTGGCATATTATACTCCTTTTTGAATATTTAAATGGGATTTGTAGATTACCCTAACCAATTAATTTTTGCACTAATTTCAGTATATGAAAATATATTTTATTAGTTCGAATAAAAATGTTGAAAATCACTTGCAAATTTATTTGAAATCTGCTATAATATTGATGTATATGTGAAAAAATCTAAAGGGCCACGAAATAAGGCCATACCAGCCGGGGAATTAGCGGAGCCCTGTACCTGAAATCCGCTACAGCAGGGGTTCATTCCTTTTTTGAGGGCTGATCTTTTATGGTCTGTGTCGTATTCTGCTGTGTTAAGAAGTGGGTCTTGCGCAATCGGAAATTGTGAAATGTGTCAGGTGGGGAACCAAGCAGCACTAAGCAGTCTCTCCGGTGTGCCGCGAGGGCGCCTGCTTTGAGCAGTGGGTATGTACGTCGCATAGGGGCGATGTTCGATTTTAAGGTGTATGGTCTTATTTCGGGGCCTTTTGGTTTTAAAATGGCGGGAGCTAGTCCTCGCCCTTAAGATAGTTAGGAGGTAATTTATGCATCAAGCGTTATACAGAAAGTGGCGTCCGAAGACATTTTCAGAGGTTTGTGGGCAGGAGCATATTACCTCTATTTTACGTCAGGAGGCAACAGAGGGTAAGTTTAATCACGCTTATCTTTTCTGTGGCTCACGTGGAACGGGTAAAACCACTTGCGCCAAAATTCTTTCAAAGGTAGTTAACTGTGAAAATCCAATCGACGGAAATCCTTGCGGGGTATGTCCGTTATGCCTTGCGATTGAAAACGGCTCTACTACTGACGTGCTTGAAATGGACGCTGCGTCCAACAACGGTGTTGATAACATTCGTGATATTCGTGACGAGGTAATTTATTCACCCTCGTTCCTAAAGTATAGAGTTTATATTGTTGACGAGGTTCATATGCTCTCAAACAGCGCATTCAATGCGCTTCTTAAGACTCTTGAAGAGCCCCCGTCACACGCGATATTCATTCTTGCAACAACAGAGCTTCATAAACTCCCCGCGACCATCGTTTCAAGATGTCAAAGATTTGAATTTAGAAGAATTGCAACTGATATTTTGACATCTCGAATCAAATTTATTGCCGAGCAAGAGGGAATTGAGATTGAGGATGATGCAGCTCGCTTGATAGCACGTTATTCGCAGGGTGGTATGCGTGACAGCATCAGCTTGCTTGAGCTTTGTGCTTCAGGCGGTGCGAAAATTGACGTTTCTGTTGTGAATGAAACAATCGGCTCTGCTGGTAGAGAAAGAATGATGGCTGTTGCCAATGCCATTGCAGAGAAGAATTACGAATTTTTATTTAAAGAGATTGATGAGGTTGTGACCTCGTCAAAGGATATAACGGTCTTTTGGCAGGATTTGATTTCGCTTTATCGTGATTTGTTGGTTGTTAAAACCGTGCGCGAGAGTGCGAAATATCTTGACCTTACTGATTTTGAACTTAGATGTCTTGTGAAGCTTGCGACAAAATTCTCACGCGAGATGCTCATTTATCACTGCAGAATGCTTGAAGAAGCTCTGTCCGATATGCAGGCAAGCGGTGCTGTGAAGCGAATTATCGCCGAACTTTGTTTTGTTAAGATGTGCGATGAAGCTTTAAGCACATCAACTGAAGCTCTGCTTTTGAGAATTTCAAATCTTGAAGCAAAGCTTGCGTCAGGTGATTTCGTTCAATATAAAGATGAGGAAGCGCCAAAGCAAGAAAAAGCAGAAAAGCCAAAGAAAAAAGAAGTGGTTGAAGAAAAGGTAGAGCCAAAGCAAGAGATTTTGTTTGCCTCCGAGCCACCTCGTGTGGTAAAGCAGGTGCAAGTAACTCCTGATGCCTCAAGCATCAAGCCACTTAAAGCGTGGAGTGAGGCGGTGCAGACCGTTCAAACTCTTGATAACGGTGCGTATGCGTTTTTGAAGAAAACGAGAGCATATATCGGCGCAGACGAAAAAATACACGTTCTTTATGACGGTTTTGGGCTTTTTGCAATAGACAAGCCCGTAATAAAAAATACGCTTGCACTTTCTCTTTCAAAGCATCTTGATAAGAGATATAGCGAAAATGACATTGTTTTTGAACAAGATAGTGGAAAGGTCAAATTAGAAGATGATTTAAGTGACCTTGACGCGTTTGATGATTTTTTGAATAATTGAAAGGAAATATAAAAAATGAAAGCAAGAATACCTAATGGAATGGGTGGCGGACCCTCAAATCTCAACGCAATGATTAAGCAGGCACAGAAGATGCAGGAAGACATGGCTGCAAAGCAGGAAGAGCTTGACGCAAGAGAATATGATATTTCTGCAGGCGGTGGTGTTGTTGGTGTAAAGATTAATGGTAAGAGAGAGATTCTCTCTATCGACATCAAGCCCGAAATCGTTGACCCCGATGACATTGAAACACTTTCTGACATTCTCGTTGCTGCAATTAATGAGGCAATTAAGAGAGTTAACGAAACTAACGAAAGAGAAATGGGTGCTATCACAGGACAGATGAGCATGCCCGGTATGTTCTAATGGCAGAACAAATTGAAGCTTTACAAAAGCTTTCTGAACAGTTTGCGCGCTTGCCCGGAATTGGAAGAAAGAGCGCTATGCGTTTAGCTTTTTCAATTCTTGAGTTAAGTAATGAAGAAGCAGAGAACTTTGCAAAAACGATACTTGAAGCAAAAGAGAGAGTGCATCTTTGCCCCGTGTGTCAATCATTGACGGATAAAGAGGTTTGTTCTGTTTGTAACGACCTTAGCCGAGATAAAAGTACAATTATGGTGCTTGAGGACACAAAGGCAGTGCTTTCAATGGAGAAGGTACGTGAATATCGTGGACTTTATCACGTGCTTCACGGAGTTATCTCGCCTATGAACGGAGTGACACCTGATAAGCTCAAAATAAAGGAGCTTTTAGCACGCATTGCCAATGATGAGGTTAAGGAGATAATAATCGCCACTAACCCCACGGTTGAGGGAGAGGCGACGGCGATGTATCTTTCAAGATTACTTAAACCCTTTGAAATAAAGATAACTCGCTTGGCTTACGGAATCCCCGTTGGAGCAGATCTTGAATATGCGGACGAGGTAACACTCTATCGCGCAATCGAGGGCAGAAGGGATATTTAATTAGATAATAAGAAAAACATCATTCGAAAAACGAATGATGTTTTTTTGTTGGCAAATAAATTCTATAAAAATAATTTCTAAATCTTAATTTTGCAAACTTGTCGCCAATAATGTTACAAATTTGTAAATTTTAAGAAAAAACAACGAAATTTATTGACATTATATTATATTTATAATATAATTAATCAAATTGTCTAATGTTCATAAAATTATTGATTACATAATCAATTACTTATATGTCCATTAACTAATATCAATATTGATTTTATTGCGACTGCATTAAAATAAAATTTAATAGGAGGTCATAAAAATGATGACTAAAAGAAGCACTAAGAATGCGCTTTTGTCCAGCGTTTTGGCTTTGTTCCTTTGCTTTACAATGCTCCTTGGAACAACTTACGCATGGTTCACAGATAGCGTAACAAGTGCAAACAACATTATCACAGCAGGTAACCTTGATATTGAACTTGAATATGCTCATATCAATGGCGATCAGTTTACTGATTGGTCTAAAGTTCAGGGCTCTGATAAGGTTTTCGATCCTAATGCTCTCTGGGAACCCGGCAGAGTTGAGGTAGCTTACCTTAAAGTTTCTAACCTTGGTTCACTTGCATTGAAGTACGATCTTTCAGTAAACGTTGCAAGCGAAACAATCGGTGAGAACGTAAACGGCGAAGAATTGAAGCTTTCTGATCACCTTGTATTCAAGGTAGTAGAGCTTGATACTATGCCTGACACACCTTACACTCGTGACGAAGCTATCGCAGCAGCTGGAAACGTACAGGGCTTGAGCGACTACAATGGCGCAACTACTGAGCTTAAAGTTGGTGCTGTAGATTACGTTGCTCTTATCGTTTACATGCCCACAACAGTTGGCAATGAAGCTAACTACCGTGGCAATGCAATCCCCACAATCGAGCTTGGTATCAACCTCTTTGCAACACAGGCAAGTGTTGAAGAAGACAGCTTCGGCAAAGATTATGACGAGTCTGCTCCTGCTTTGACATTCACTCCCTCTAATCTTGAAGAGTTGTACGATGCCTTTGAAGCAGCTAACGATGGTGATATCATCGTAATGCCTAAAGAAAACAATAGCGACGCTCCTTTGACAGAAACAATCGTAGTTGACAAGGATATTACAGTTAATCCTAACGGCATGTACCTTGTAAGTAATGCAGCAGCAACATTTACAGTTGTTGAAGGCGGTAAGCTTACAATTACAGATGGTTCATACACAGTTAAGAACACATCTTCAAACGGTGCGGCTGTACTCGTTGACGGTGGTGAATTCGAAATGGCAGGTGGTTCATTCGACGCTCACACAGCTGTTAGAACAACAGCCGGCAAATCTTCAACTGTAACTCTTTCTGCAGGTTGGTCCAACCGTGTAACTGTAGGTTTCGAGCTTAACGGTAACGATACACTTAACGTTACAGGTGGTTCTCTTTATACAAGAAAAGAAGCAATCAAGACAGCAGACGGAACTCATGTAACCGTTAACATGACTGGCGGAACTCTTTCTGGTAACACTGATCAGTACTCAGCAGTAGTAAACATCAAAGGAACTACAGATTTTAATATGACAGGAGGAAGCATTGCATCCACTTATCAAAGCGGTTATAACGGAAGCCCTGCTATTATGGTTGATGCTGTTCCTTCAGTAATAAATATCTCTGGTTCTGCAAATGTTACTTCAAAGGGAAATGCAGTTGTTCTTGGCGATAACAGAAGAACTCCCGAAGATCTTGGTGATCGTTTCACTCTTAAGGTATCTGGTGATGCAAGCATTTCTGCGACATCCGATATGGGATTTGGTATTCGTTTTGCCCATGACTGCTGTGACGTAATTATTTCAGGCAACGCAACAGTTAATGCTACATACCAGGCAATCCAGATGAATATGAATGCGTATGTTTTTGCTAACTCCACTCTTACTATCGCAGAAAATGCAAAAATAACATCTACTGCTGGTAGAATTGGTGGCGGTTATGCAATAGCTGCTAACGGTAACGTAACAATTACAGGTGGTACTATTACAGGTACAACAGCAGGTTTGGCAGTTTCTCAGGTAGGATCAGTTATCGTTGTTGATAACAGCACAAGTGGTACACCTATCACAATCAATAAAGTGGACATTGCTGCAGGTGTTGACTACACAGTAGCAGGTAACCCCTCTATTGGTCAATAATTTATAAACATATTCTGATTTTAATTAAATCGGACAGTATAAAACCCGAGCCAAATGGCTCGGGTTTTTGTTTGCTCAAATTTATTTAACTGATATGATATGAGAGCAAATTTTGATTTATAGGGGAGTTACTTTTTGTGAATGGCGGACGCACGTGGTGCGCCCTTACGGGTTTTATTGTATGATTTTGTTCAATTTCCGCGCGAGATTCTATCGTTGCGGCGCGCAGGACATCTTTAGATGTCATTCTGGAGCAGTCCTTGTGTCCTTATGAGATTCTATCGCAATAATCTTTTG
>JAZKZP010000056.1:0-9850 GCA_045612715.1 Eubacteriales bacterium | reverse complement strand
TGTAAAATAATAGACATTTAGTAATCAAAACGGCTATAAATCGACAAAAATTAATTTGCAATCCGTAGGGGTCGGCGTCCCCGACGACCCGCAACAAAAGTAAACTAACTTTTTATCGCCCTGATAAATCCCAATTTGTTTAAATCAATTATCACAACATATATTCAAAATATTGACACCGTATAAAAATTATGGTAAAATTAATTAAGATGTAAATTAAGTTTACATAAATACCACAGAAAAAAGGAGAAAAAACTATGATAGGTATTATTTTAGCATTAATTGTATTGATTGTTTTGTTTTCTTGCATCAAGGTTGTTCCTCACACAGAGTCTTATGTTATCGAACGTCTTGGTAAGTTCCATACTGTTTGGACAGCAGGTATCCATTTCCTCTTGCCCTTCGGTATTGACAGAATAACTGCTCGTGCAACAACAAAAGAAAAGGTGCTTGACACACCTCCTCAATCCGTTATTACAAGCGATAACGTACCCCTTACTATTGACGCAGTAGTATATCACAAGACATTTGATCCCAAACTCTATGCTTACGGTGCTGCAAATCCCGTTGAGGCACTTGCAAACCTCACAACAACAACACTTCGTAACATCGTTGGTGAATTGACACTTGACGAATCTCTCACATCTCGTGACTCCATTAACGCAAAGATGACTGAGTCCCTTGACAGAGCAACTGACGAATGGGGTATTCGTGTAACTCGTGTTGAAATTAGAAATATTACACCTTCCGCCGACATCCGTGAATCAATGGAAAAGCAGATGAAGGCAGAGCGTGCTCGTCGTGAAACCTTGCTTGAGGCAGAAGGTCATAAGCAGGCTGTAATCACTCGTGCAGAGGGTGATAAGCAGGCGATGATTCTTGCAGCTGAAGGTGAAAGAGATGCTCGTATTGCTCGCGCAGAAGGTGAAGCTAAAGCTGTTCTTCTTCAGAAACAGGCAGAGGCAGACGGTCTTCGTGCTATTATGCAGGCTTCTCCCACACCTGAAGTTATCGAGCTTAAGAGATACGAAGCTCTCGTTGAAATGGCTAATGGTACAGCTTCCAAGCTTATCGTTCCTACCGATACAGTTGAAATGGTTAAGAAGAATTCTATCTTCACAGAAACAACAGGTCTTGGAGATGATACACCTGCGGCTGAAAAGTCCAAAAAGCCCGCAAAGAAAGATCCTTGCTGCGACTAATTGAGGATTGATTATGGCAGATAACGATAACAGATTTGTGAAAACATATACAGAGGGTGTATTTTCAGGCAATGGCTTTGAAATATGGGTTGATACTCAAACGGGTGTTAACTATCTCTATCGTTGCTCGGGAAATGCAGGTGGTTTGACTGTTCTTTTTGACAGAGATGGCAAACCGGTAATAACTCCCATTGAAAAGTAAACAAAAACAAGGGAGCTTTGAAAAAAAGCTCCCTTTGTTAAAAAGGAGGTAAAATATGACCTACTACGATGAAAAACTTCGAGTTTTGCAGGAGAGGGTGCAAAGAAAAGCATATCTTATACCAAGACTTGAAGAATTGAAAAAGCAGAAAAAAGAACTTGAGCCAAAACTCAAAATTCTTGAAATTCATGCGCACAACGAAAGTGTAGATGTTGAAAATCTTGAAAAAAACACGTTGACGTCTGCTTTTTACAATATGTTTGGCAAAAAAGATGAAAAGCTTGAAAAGGAACGCGCAGAAGCAAATGATTGGATTTTGAAACGAGATAATGCAAAGCGTGAACTTGATGATATAAATTATGAAATCAGCTCCTCTGAAAGCGAGCTTTCAAATCTTGTAAATTGTGAAACGGAATATGCAGTCGCACTTGATGAAAAGCTCGATTTTATCAAAAAATCCGGCAAAAAAGATGTGGATTATCAGCTTATTCTTGAAGAAAAGATTTCATATTGTGATAATCAACTTAAAGAAATAAACAAAGCTATGGTGATTGTTGAAAATTCCAAGCAAATGACTAATGAAGTTTTGCGTGATCTGTTTGAGGCTGAAAGCTGGGAAAGCATTTTCATGAGAGGAATGGCTGATAATGTAAAAAAGCAAGACCATTTAAATCGTGCCAAAACAATGGTGCGAAATTTAAAAATGGAACTTTCTGCACTGAAATCGCAGATGCTTGATGTTTCTGTGGACATTAGTGGACTTGATGAAGAGATACTGTCTAAAGAAAGCATCAAGAACATTCTTGAGCAACTTAAAGTTGTTATGGTAAATCTTATGAATTTGAAAGATAAAGTATTTTTTGAACGAGTAAAATTCCAGATTGAATATGAAGGTTTAGATAGGTAACGTGCAGTTTCAAATTTTGATTTATCGCGCACTATGTTAGCACAAACCCACGATTAAAAAAGTTTTTATCCAACTTTTTTCAAAAAGTTGGCGCGGTCAAGGGCGCGTAGCCCTTGCTACGGCATTTCTTTTTGGGAACTTTTTCGCTTTCGTTTTTGCGTTAGCAAATGGCTGACGTAAGTCAGACAAGAAAGAAGGTGCCTCTGGTTTCAAAGAAAAAGTGGATAAAAGATAAGTGGTCGCTATAGTTAGTGACACTATTTTTAGATAGCAAGACTTGTTAGACGCTTTTTTCTTTGGCATTATAGCCGCAAAGAAAAAAGCTTTGTAAAAAAGAAACGGCGAATGCGCTCAAGCCGCGCGGCTCTGCTACGCGCAGGGCGGTCGCTTTTGAAAAAGCGACGCAAAACAATCGTTAAAGTGAGTGCGAACACACCTATAAATCCCAATTTACAAAAACCCCTTGACACACAAGGGGTTTTTTGTTATCATTTATATAATAATTTCCTCGAAAGGATAACAAAAATGGCAAGAGTATCATCTAAAAAGGATAAAAATATATATCAGCAGACAAGAGAAGGACTTGAACTTTCTCGCGAGGGCGCAAGCGAGCTTCTTGAGTGGATTTCGCCCGAAAGAATTGAGCGTATTGAAAACGAAAAGAGCAATCCCAATCCCGACGAGGTTTTGCAGATGGCTGACAAATATAAATTGCCACGTCTTTGCAACTATTATTGCGCAAATCAATGTCCTATTGGGCAGGAATACGTTCCCGAGGTTAAGGTAAAGGAGCTTTCACAGATAACTTTAGAGCTTCTTGCCTCTCTTAATGCGATGAACAGTAAACGCGAGCGATTTATCGAAATTACTGTCAACGGTAAGATTGATGATGATGAAATTACCGATTTCGTGCGTATACAAGAGGAGCTTGAGCGCATATCCGTAACTGTTGAAACGCTTCAGCTTTGGTGCGAGAGAATGCTTGCAAACGGCATTATCGACGAAGAAAAATACAATAGAATAAAAAATTCCAATAAATAAAACAACTGCCGCCTCTTTTGAGACGGCAGTATTTATTTTTATAATTTTATTATTACTGAGCAGATTCAACGGGAACTACAGAGTACCAAACGTCGCCGTTTGCCTTAGATCCGCCGGGGATAAGCATCCAAGGAGCACACCGAGCGCCCGAAAATTCACAAGGACATTTTATCTGATTTGATAACTTCGTTATAGAAATATTTTTGTGATATTATCACCAAACTCAAAGGGGATTGATTTTAGTGAATTATGTATGCTCAAGGATAAATGCCTTTGTTTTGGGGTTAAAGCACATATAAAGCATAGGAATAAGAGATATTGCACTTCCTGCTGCGAACACCAAATACAAGGGGAATATATCGCCAAGCACACCGTACACAATTGCCGATAATGCCGAGCCACCAACTGAGGCTGAGGAGATAAATCCCATAATCGCGCCTCTGTTTTTCTCGGGGAGAGCGAGCATAAGAGATGCATTGAATATCGCGTTTCCTGCTGTGTTCAAAAACGCTCCAATGAAAGCGAAAATGCACATTATTACAAATTCGTTTGATAAATATGCCGCCACTAAAAATATTTCGGACAGCGAAAAGCTTATAGCTAACGTCCAATAACGAGTCTTGGGCTTTAGTTTGATTATACCGAGGAGTATTATACAAGCAAGAGAGCCAACGGTCCAAACCGACATAAGCAAGCCATATTGCTCAACGACAAAGCCTTTTTCAATTGTAAAGGGAAGAATAAGAGTGAAGGGTCCCGATGCGAGAAGATTTAAAATAATCAAGCAGGAAACGAACAGCTTAAGCTGCGAATTACCAAAAATTTCTTTAATGGCAGTTTTCATATCTTTAAGAATCCCCATCGGAGTTACCTTTTCACCTTGAGACACGGTCTTGGGAATAGAGATAAACAACTCGGAAATTGCAGAGTATAGATTACTGCATCCGTTCAAAATTACGATAAGAGGAACACCGAAAAACGCAACCCAAACACCGCTGAAAGCAGTTCCTACCATACTTATTGTGGAGCTGACACCCGAAAACATCGACTGACCACGCACCATATCATCACGGGGAATGATATCTATAAGTGTAGTGTTTGCCGCAGGGGAGTAGAACACACCACCCATAGCCGCAAGAAAAGCGGCAGCGAGAACAACCGGAACGCTAAGATTACCCGAATATGCAAGCATACCAACGGTGAGCATTAATATTCCCTGAAAGGCATCGCCCAAAACAAGTACCCATTTGCGATTTAATTTATCAACGATGCTACCGCTGAATGGGGAGAGAAACATAGTGACAAACATTGAAATTGATGACATAATTCCCATCAATGAGTTAGAGCCGGTTTGCTCGTATACCCAATAACCTATGGCAACGCTGTACATCAGGTCACCGATGGTGCTTACGGCGCTTGCTTGTAAAAGCAAAATAAAATTTTTATTCCATAATTTTTTAATCATAATATAAATACCTTTCTGCGTCATGCTTAAATCATAACAAAAAAGATAGAAAATTGCTATACATTTTGGTTTTCAAATGTTAAAACTAACGCAACCTCTGGTTGCCTTATTATAGCACAAATCTATTAGAAATTCAATATTAATTTCATGATTAAAAAGTATTGTGAAAAAATCTATTTTGAGTTGTCTTTGAACTAAAATATAATTTGTGAATATTATACATAACAATTGATTTATTGTAATGTATATCCTGATTATATTGTGTTATAATGCCGAAAAAAATATAATTTGATAAAAGTCCTTGTTTTTTATGAACATTTGATATATTATGTATGTAATGAAAATAATTAGTGAACAGTAGGAGGAAAGTATGCAAAAGATTAAACAGATATGGCTTGATTTTGCCGACAAAAATCCTAAGGTTGCAGCTTGGGTCAGAGAGGGAGGACTTTTCTTTCTTGTAAGCTGTCTGATAACGATAGTGAGAGGCTTGTTGGTTTCAATTTTACAGCCTGCATTTACCTTTATGGGAAATGGGGCAATCGGATTTCCAAACATTACGTTAAATCTTTTTGGATATGAATTCCCTTGGTACATAATTGGTGCAAGCGAAGAGCAGGGTGGCGTGGCATACTTTATGGCATTCATCATTTCTCTTTGGGTTTGCGAAATTATCAACTTCTTTTTGCAAAGAAAATTCGTATTCCGCAGTAACGGAAAAATGGGACGTCAGGCTATTCTTTATTTCCTTGCGTTTTTGATTGTAACTTGCGTGGTAAATGCGCTTAGTAATATTTGGATTGGTGTTGCAAGCAATTTTGTATCTCCCCTTATTTACAATCTTGGAACTACATTTTTGACAGGTGGTGTAGCAATGGTAGTGTTCTTCTTTGCCAATAGATTTATTTTTAAAGAAAGTGATAAAACAAACGAGTGTTGACAAAGGCAAAAACATTAATAATAAATAAAAGATAGGAGGCGAGTTTGTGTATTCTTTTTTTCATAGTATATTGAAAGATAAAAAGGGAGGAGAAATATTCGAGCTGTTTAGTGCGTGGCATTTTGCTTATATTTTTCTTGCTTTAATAGCCATAATTATTCTTTTGCGTGTGTTAAAGAATGAAAAACACAAGCAAAAAGCAAGAGAAATATTAATTTCTTGTGCGTTTGGACTTTACATAATGGATTTCTTTTTGATGCCACTCTCTTACGGAGAAATAGATATAGAAAAACTACCTTTTCACGCATGCACAGCTATGTGCGTTATGTGTTTTTGGAGTTACCATAACAAGTTTTTAGAAAAATACCGAACATCGTTTGCGATGCTTGGCTTTATTTCTAATCTTGTTTATCTTGTATATCCTGCGGGAGTTATGTGGCACGCAGTACATCCGATTTCTTATAGAGTGATACAAACCTTGATTTTTCATAGTTTGATGACAGTGTACTGCCTTTTGGAACTAATATATAATCGTGAAAAAATTGCATTCAAGACCCAACTTCGTGACTTAGGTGTTATAGTAGCTATGACCTTGTGGGCATTGCTTGGTAATTATGTGTATAACGGAACGTCAGGGGGATATTCTCACTTTTTTAATTGGTTTTTCGTTGTGCGCGACCCGTTCTATGCCATTGATGAACAAATTTCAGTATTTGTTATGCCGATAATAAACATCGTTTTGTTTTCGGTTGTTGAATTTGTTTTACATATAATATTAAAATTCTCAAATAGACAAGAAACAAGATAAAGGACGCAATTGCGTCCTTTTTTGTTTGGTGGCTAAATTGGGATTTGTGGGGGAGTTTGCCTTCGCGCGCTGTCATTCTGGAGTGAAGGCGCGCTGAGATTCTATCACTTCACTACGTTTCGTTCCAGAATGACATCTAAAGATGTCCTGCGCGCCGCAACGATAGAATCTCGCGCGAAAATTGAACGAAATTATACAATAAAACCCGTAGGGACGCACTGCGTGCGTCCACTCGTCCGCTAAATTGGGATTTATTGGGGAGTTAGAAAAAGTTAGTTTGTGTTTGGAACGGGAGGCGAAACGCCTCCCCTACAATGTATAATATTGTCTATTCGTAGGGGAAGGGTCTCCCCTCCCGCAATTTAAATTCAAACTATCTCTCCTATAAATCAAAATTTGAATGTTTATTCAAACAAAATTAAAATCCGTTGCTATGTCCTGAAAAGCGCCAGATGATTTTTCGTAATAATTCAAAGGGAATCGCAATAGAGGCACAAGAAAGTGTAAATAAAAGCTCGTGGAGAGTCAATGGTGTTGTGCGAAGCGCCGAGCCACCGAAGTATATAAAGGATATTTGAATAAATATAATCAATATCATTATCAAAATAAAGGTTGGATTTTTAGTTATACCGTTAAGGAGATTGAGTCGGTCTGTGCGCGAATTTATACATTGCATTATTCCAAGAAAAATGAAAAGTCCAAAAAAAGCAGAAAGCAAGATAATATTGCCTTCGCTTTTTCTAAAATTATTAGTGAAGAATGGCAATTTTAGAAAAAGTATTGAAAAAATGGCAGAAAATCCACCGGATAACAATATTTGATGTATCATATATCCGTTCAAAATGGGCTCATCACGGCGCTTGGGCTTTTCTCTCATAATGCGCTTTTGAGGTGCTTCGCCTGCAAATGCAAGTCCTCCAAGTGTGTCCATTATCATATTGACCCAAAGCATTTGCGATACCGTGATGGGCGCTTCAAAGCCGAAAAATGGAGCTATCATACACACAAGTGCGCAAAAAAAGTTCATTGTTAGCTGAAAAACAAGAAATTTTCTTATACTTTTGAATATGTTTCTGCCATATAGTACTGCTTTAACTATAGAGGCAAGGTTGTTGTCAAGAATAACAATATCTCCGGCATCCTTTGCTATGTCCGAGCCGTTTCCCATTGCAAAGCCAACGTCACTCAAGCGAAGTGCCGGGGCATCGTTTATGCCGTCACCTGTCATTCCAACGACCTTGTCTTCTGATTGAGCAAGACGAACAAGCCTGCTCTTGTCTTGTGGCAGGGCACGGGCGAGGAGGGAGAGCCTTGGAAGTATTTTCGTTAGTTGGGCATCCGTCATTTTTTCAATATCCTTGTGCTCTAAACATAGATTTCTTGTGCTGTTGATTATATTGGTGCTCTTGGCTATGCTTTGTGCAGTCAATATTCCGTCACCGGTAATCATTACGACGTCAATTCCTGCCATTTGAAGAGCGTTGACCGAAGATTGTGCCTCTCTTCGTAACGGGTCGCTGATAACTACCGCGCAAGTGAAATTGTCGTTTTCGAGCATTGCAATGACTCTTTTGCCCTCGTTTTGCTTTTGGGATATGGCATATTCAACGGCGAATTTATCAAAATGTGTATTTTTTGTGTGAGCTAAAAGTACTTCAGGCGCTCCTTTTCTAAAATGCTTGTTTTCGAAATATGCGCTTGATTGCTTTGAGTTGCTATCAAAAGGAATTTTATTATGGACTTTTGAATAGTTAGCATTGATATGCTTGTGTGAAATCTCGATGAGAGCACGTTCTGTGGCATTTCCACCTAAAATTTTGTGTCCGCTTATCTTGGCAGATGAATTGTATATCGAATTTTCGCAAAATGAATTGAAATTTTCGGGGAATTTCAATTTGAATTCTTTTGTGCTATTTATTATTTCCCCGCTTGGAAGAATAAAACTCTCCACACTCATTTTGCCCTTGGTAATAGTACCTGTTTTGTCAGTAAAAAGGATGTTCATGCTGCCTGCCGCTTCTATACCTGCTGATTTGCGAACAAGCACCATATCATTTAACATTCTTTTTACGTTGGAAGAAAGTACCACGGCTACCATCATTGGCAGACCTTCAGGAACTGCCATTATGATAACGGTTAATCCCAAGGTGATGGAGTGCAAAAGCTCGGTAACCATAAATTTTGGACTTGTGAGCTTTGAAATTACGACCTCACGAATAAATTCACTTTCTATAAAAATTGAAGAAAATAAAGAGAGAAGTGCGATGAGAATTGCCGCGCCATAGCCGAGCAAGCTTATTTGTTTAGCTAATTTGGATAGGCGATTTTTTAGTGGAGTTTCACGGGTTTCTACTTGCAATTCTTGTACTATGCCACCTAAAAATGAGTTGTCGCCAACTTTAGAAACAAGCATTTCTCCCTCGCCTGAGGAAACGAGCGATCCTCGGAGGCAGGAATGCTTGGAGCTTGGCAAAAGCTCGGCATTGATATCTATTTGATTAACGGAAATAGGAGATTTAGATGACTCCTTGCTTTCACCCGTTAGCGCACTTTGGTCTAATGAAACTGATCCCGAAACTAGCAGCCCGTCAGCGCATATTTTATCACCTGCTGATAGGTTGATAATATCACCGACCACTATATCATCTGCAGAAAGAGATACCACCTCTCCGTTTCTTCGCACGTGAGCAAAACTTTTGGTACTTGCGTTGAGCTTTTCAAAAGCGGCGCGTGACGAGTGCTCTGAAACAGTTGAAATCGTACTTGCCAAAAGTATAGCCACTATTATACCACTCGTTTCGAACCAATCAATATTGTGTATTGTGAAAATAATATTTACTGTAAGAGATATTAATAGAACTCTTATTACCGGATCACCAAGATTTTCGATAAATGATTTGATAAAAGGCTTGTTCTTCTTTTTGGTCATTTTGTTTGATCCGTGCTGGATGCGTGAGGCAGCAGCTTCTTCATTGGTTAGCCCTGATTGGATATTTTTTAAAAAATCCGTCATTTTTTCCTCCCAAACGTATTTTGCTAAATTATATGATGCTAAATGATAAAATATAAGTTGACGAGAGGGAATAAGTGTGGTAAAATATTAAAGACTAAAGACAAATTGGGATTTGTCGAGAAGAAGTAAGTTAGAAAGGAATGATACTTTTTTCGAGAAAAAAGTATCCAAAAAAGCTTTTTAAAAGAGCTTCGCGGCAAGATTTTGCGCAAATACGCCGCGCATATTATGATGGAATTATCTAAAGTATGATTGGCGCGCCTAGCAAATTG
>JAZKZP010000055.1:0-2022 GCA_045612715.1 Eubacteriales bacterium | reverse complement strand
AATTGGGATTTATAGGGGAGTTTGCCTTCGCGCGCTGTCATTCTGGAGTGAAGGCGCGCCGAGATTCTATCACTTCACTGCGTTTCGTTCCAGAATGACATCTAAAGATGTCCTGCGCGCCGCAACGATAGAATCTCGCGCGGAAATTGAACGAAATCACACAATAAAACCTGTAGGGGCGCACCGCGTGCGTCCTCTATTCACAAAAAGTAACATCCCGATAAATCAAAATTTGAAACAACTCAATCAAAAACAAAAGCCCCACAAACCGCGGGGCTCTATAATTTACTTAAGTTTTGAATATTTATATCCGTATGTACTAAATCCTGTTGTAAGTTTTCCAAACAAATACTTGTTACAAGCGGATTCGCAGAATACAATAATCTTGCCATCAAGGCAAACAAGCTCTTCACTCATAGGAGGAGCAACAACTGTATCAACAAGGCAAGAGCTATCTACGTAATAGCAAGGAATTGTGAAATCAAAATTTTCAACATCTACAACCTCGCCACTTTCAAGGTCACCGTATTTAATCTCACCATTATATCTATAATTTTCTTCGCACTGTGCCTTTGAAAGATCATAGAAGAAAAGGTTTGATGTTGCAAGTCCCCAAGAAGATGAAATAACCATCTGTCCGTCGGGTGTAATGCAGATACCCTGAATCATTTCTCTTGCAGAAATGATAGCAACAGGATCGGGCTGAACGCCAAATTCTGCGCTCTCATCGAGCTTAAATACTGTCATAACAGATGTATTCTTATCTCCTGCAGGAGTTGTAATTCTCTCGTGATCGGGTGTAAGATAAACTGTTTCGTCCTTGTGATAAGAACCTGCCATTATGTATTTCTGTCCTTCAAATTCGTAAACATAACAATGCGCGGGGGAGTTGTAAGTCTTCACAGTTCCAAGCATCTTGGTTTCACTCTTCCCTGCAAGGATATCCTCAGCAGAGAAAACGTCAAGGCCGTGACTGTCCTCACCAGTTACGTAAACGTAATCACCAAAGAATTCAACACCACCGGTGTGGTCTGTATAAGGAGTTCCGTCGGCATTGAGAAGTCTTGTAAATGTTACGTTGCCGTCAGGCTTACGAACGTAAACACGGGATGCAACATCATCACCAAGCTCACCCAAAATAGGTTTTCCCATATATCCAGTAAAGAAGAATGTGTCGATATCTTCGTTATAGGTCATACCCTGAGGAACAAAGTTAGAATCACTGACACCGGGAGTTTTGAACACCGCTTCTGAATTGTTATAAAATTCTGCAGCGCCAATGTAATCATAGAGTTTAAAACCGCCCACAGCAACCAAAATTACTGCGAGAAAAATAGCAATACCTATCAATACGCCTTTCATAAAAATACCTCCTTATTAAAAAGCAAACTCTTCAAGCTCTTCAAGATCAAGTGTACCAACATTCTTCTTTTGGGGCTCACCGTTTTTGAAAAGAATGATTGTAGGGATACTCATAATGCCATATCTTCTTGCGATTTCGCCGCAAACATCAACGTCAATTTTAACGCATTCGATTTCACTATGCTCGGAAGCAAATTCATCAAATGTAGGAGCAAACATCTTGCAAGGACCGCACCAAGTTGCAAAAAAGTCAACGAGTACGTCCTTTTCGCCCTTCAAAAGAGCGTCAAATTCTTCAACATTTTGAATAATATGTGCCATAATTTATATTTCCTTTCTGTTTTTTATTAAAATAAATTTTCAAATTTTGATTTGTCGGGATGTTAGTTTTGTTGAATAACGGGTCGTCGGGGACGCCGACCCCTACAACTTTGTGCTTGTTTTACGGGGAAAAGCGCGAAGCTGATTAAAAGTTTTTTGCTTACTTTTTTTCAAAAAAGTAAGCGACAAATCCCAATTTATAGGCTTTGCTTATCTCAATTTTGTATAAAATGAAGAAATAATGAAAAACATTGACAAAATCTATATTGATATGATACAATGATTATGACAACGATGATAAAAGGAGGCTTATCTATGACAAAAATCATTATTTTAACT
>JAZKZP010000054.1:0-4074 GCA_045612715.1 Eubacteriales bacterium | reverse complement strand
ATTTTAGAAAATTAATCCATTAGGATTGATTTTCGTAGTTTTGAAAGTGCGATACCATCCGTCACGCTTGCGTGTAAGGACGGTTTCGTGATTTCAAAACCGATAATTCCGTTAGGAATTTCGAAAATTTACGAAATATTTCATCAAACCCATCTGTTGTTTTGCTCCGCTTTTTCAAAAGCGGAAGCCTAGCGGCTTGAGCGCCCCAAAATAAACTAACTTCCCGTTAAATCCCAATTTGTATTTTCAAATCAAAAAGATTACCTATTGACTTAAAGTGAAATTTATGTTACCATTAAATCAAAGAAAGCTATGATTATTTTGGGAGGTATGTCTATGAAAACAAAAGCCTTGATTTTGTTATTGGTAGCGGTTATACTTTGTGTAACCTTGACGTCGTGTGGAGAAGTGCTAAAGCTTTTCAACAACATTTGGGATGTTGTTGTTCCCAATAACGATGGAAGTGACACAAATAATTTTTGGTTTGAGTTTAAACTCCCCGACTTTAGCCGTTGCATAAAACACGTAATAGTTCCTCTTGAAGCTATTTCACCAACCTGCACCACTCCGGGTATGACTGGTGGACAGGTATGTCAGAAATGCGGAACCGTTATTGTAGCACAAACAGAATTGCCCTCTCTCGATCACGAATATAGTGACACAGAGGATACCGACTGCAACAGATGTGGTTATACTAGAACCATCCGTTGCGCTCATAAAAACACCCAAACTATTCCCGAAGCTCCTTCAACCTGTACATCAACAGGTCGTACTGAGGGTGTAAAATGTCTTGATTGTGAAAAAATAATCTCCGGCTATGAGGTTATTCAACTTGCTTCACACACATACGACAATAATTTGGATGCATATTGTAACGTTTGCGATTACAGGCGCAAGGTTGAATGCCCTCACGTGGTAACAGAAAAGCTCGTAGCCAAAAAGCCCACCTGCACCGAAACCGGACTTACCGAGGGAACAGTTTGCGTTCATTGTGGCGAGGTGCTTATTGCACAACAAGAGATTGCCGTTGTTCCTCACACCGAAAGCGATTGGATCGTAAGTAAGGCTCCAACAGAGCAAAGCAAAGGTGATAAACACACCGAATGTACCGTTTGCGGAACTACAATTAAAACGGGCGAGGTTGACGTTATCGATCCCAATGCAAATCAGAGCGCATCAAAAGGTCTTTCCTTCCTTCTCAATGATGACGAAAACAGCTACTCGCTTGTCGATATAGGCAGTTGCACCGATACAGAAATCGTTATTCCCGCTTATTACAATAACAAGCCCGTTACCAAAATTGCCAACGGTGCGTTCACAAATCAAACCCACGTTATCAGCGTGGTCATTCCAAAAGGAGTCCTCAATATCGGTATTGGCGCATTCAAGGGTTGCTCCTCTCTTGAAAGTGTAATGATTCCCGATACTGTAACGAGTATCAAGGAATCCGCCTTCTACAATTGTCACGCATTAATCAATATTACTTTACCCAACGATCTTCCCACCATCGAAAAGTACACGTTCTACGGTTGCCACGCACTTAAGGAAATTGACGTGCCATACGGTGTTATTTCGATTGACGATTACGCGTTCTACGGTTGCGTTTCTCTTGAGAGCGTTATCTTGCCCGAATCCCTTGAAACAATCGGCAAACGCGCATTCTGTTACGTTGGCTTGACACAGTTCACTATTCCTAGTAGTATAAAATCAATTAGTAATTACACGCTTCAATTGGGCGAGCTTGATGAAAACGGTGAATACAAAGAAAGCAACCTTGTTGTTAACGTATATCTTTCCAAAGGAACATATAAGCTTGGCTCTTACGTTTTCTCTAAGAAAACCGTTATTAATTTCAGTGGCACAGCTATGGAATGGAATGAAATTTTCATCAATCCCATGAATTACAATTATACGGTTGTTTGTACCGACAAAACCTTTATACATTAATACTTGCGAGGTGACGATATGAAAAAATTATTAAGTTTTATGCTTATTTTATCCTGCCTTTTGACTTTCGTTGCATGTGCTATGGATGAAGACGTTAAAAATCAAATTCAAGGGATAGATGATATCAAACCTAAACCTCAGGAATTCAAGGTTTATTATAACAAACCCGAAAACTCAATCACCTTGGCTCCCACTCAGCTTTTACTCGATTGGGATATAAAATCTGTAAGGGATCCCTATGCAGAAATGGATATCACAAGAGATTACAGTATGCCCGTTTACAGATTTGATACCTTTGAAGAATTCTTGCATTTGAGTGATATAATCGGCGAAGAAGCCATTCCCACAAAAGCACCCTCCGTAATCGAAGACACTTTCTCGGTATATTATTACGATTATAGAAGCGGTACTTTTGATAATTACAGCTTGCTTTTGGGATGGTTTACGGTTGAAACCCACCACAAAGCAGAATGCTATCACAGCGATGTAGTACACCTTGTTGATGAAGAAAAATTATCCGTATCATTGGTTGCCAATTGCGATTGTACAACTGAAAATGAAAAGGAAACAATCTCGGGACTTGTGTGGGTCGCAGTGCCAAAATCCGAGCTTGAAAACTGCAATAGCATTTCATTTTTGTTAAAGGATTGCTTAATTCCCGAAGAAAATCAATAAAATATACAACAAAAGCAGAGGCATCGCCTCTGCTTTTGATTTTTAATATCAGTTTTCAGCAAAAGTATATTCGGGACAGTTGTCTATAGTATCGAAATAATAGCCCGCTGAAACGAGATAATCGAGAATTTCATCAATCGCCTCATTTGTTGACCACTTGTCGTGAAGAAGAACGATAAGTGGTTTATTGTTTTCCTTTGAGGACTCAAGAGTTTCTGACATATAATCAATGAACTCTTCTGCAGTCGAATAACCTTCAGCATCGCCTGTAAGAGCTGTCCAGTCATAAACCTTATAGTTCTTTTCTCTAACTGCTGTAAGATACTCTTTAACCGTTACAAAAGTAAGATAACTATTTGTTGTTGTACCACCGGGGAAACGTATAACCTTGCTCATTGAGTTGAAATTTTCTTCGCCAAGAGTTTCTTTCATTACCGCTTCATATTGTTCCACTTCTTCCATAAACGCTTCGGTTGATTCGTATATTTTAGAAATTTCGTGGCTATACGAATGACAACCAACAAGGTGTCCGCGCTCTATGGTCGCAAGAATTCTATCGCGATAATTATTAACGTTTTTACCCTGAACGAAGAAGGTCGCTTTTATTCCGCGCGCATCAAGTGCATCAAGAATTGCAATGGTGTTATCGCGAGTCGGTCCATCGTCAAAAGTGAGATAAATTATCTTGTTCTGTTCAACCAGATTTGCATAAACCTTAACGGACGTGCCAACTCTTATACGAAGCCTACCTGTATCACTGAGCACGAGTCCAACGTATTCAAGCTTTTCAACTCGATTGGGGATTTTGCTATCCGTAGGGATAATTTCATATGTAATTTCTGCATTTTTTAAGATTTCAATCGCTTCGTTTACGTTCATACCCTCAATATTGTCGATGTCGATGTATTTCGGCTCGTTATTTACTGTGGGAGTAGTAATGGAATTCATAAGAGCAATTGCAAGAATCAAAAGTAAAATTACGCCAACAGAAAGCACACCAACAAGCTTCAAAGTTTGCTTTTGCTCATTTGAAAAGTAGCCAACCCTTTCGTCTTTTCTCGGTGGTCTGTTGGGGCTTGACGCTCTATTTGGATTGGGTCTTCTATTGGGATTTGGATTTTGATTCGGATTAGATGCCGAATTTCTATTTTTATTTGTATTTTTATTCATTTATTTGTCCTTGTTTAATAGAGTTTTAATCATTGTACCATTTTTTTGATTATTTTACAAGAGAAAATATCAGTTTTTTATCAAAAAATGATGATTTATTTTCTCAAGCTATTGCACGGAGCGACAAAAAGTGATAAAATCAAGATAGATAACTTAGTTTCGTTTCAAATTTTGATTTGTCGGGAAGTTAGTTTTGTTGAATAACGGGTCGTCGGGGACGCCGACCCCTACGGATTGCAAATTAATTTTTGTTGATTTATAGCCGCTGTGATTACTAAATGT
>JAZKZP010000053.1:0-25947 GCA_045612715.1 Eubacteriales bacterium | reverse complement strand
GTTAGAAAAAGTTAGTTTGTGTTTGGAACGGGAGGCGAAACGCCTCCCCTACAATGTATAATATTGTCTATTCGTAGGGGAGGGGTCTCCCCTCCCGCAATTTAAATTCAAACTATCTCCCCTATAAATCAAAATTTGAAGCACAAAACAAAAAAATCAGCAGGATGTTTCCCTGCTGATTTTTATATTAAATTATATACCAAGTATTCCCTTAACAAATATATAGATGCCGATTCCAACAAGTATCACACCGCCGAAAATAGTTGCCTTGTTTGAGAGCATATTACCAAACTTCTTGCCTGCCCAAACACCGAACATACAAATTATGAACGTTACAAGCGCGATAACAAGTGATGACATCAATGCTTCTGTAAAATTGTAATGTCCTATATCAAGTCCAACAGAGAGCGCATCAATTGACGTTGCAATTCCCTGCACTATAAGTCCTACAAAGCCAACTGCACAATCCTCGCAATCGCAATCCTTCTTTACTCCCTCATATATCATCTTACCACCAATATATGAAAGAAGCGCAAGCGCGATATATGGAATAAACTTTGAAAAACCTTCAAAATATTCAAGAATTGTGTGCACCGCTACCCAACCAAGCAAGGGCATAAGCGCCTGAAAGAATGCAAAAACACCTGCAATAATACACATTCTTCCCACTTTCATTCTCTTTTCGTTCATACCGTTTGCAAGTGCTACCGAAAAAGCATCCATAGCAAGTCCGAAGCCGAACATTATGCTGACTATAAAAAATTCAAAATTCATTTAATACCTCTTTTTTTGTAATTCACGAGTGAGATTATATCACAAAATAAATATAATGTCAACTAAATATTTACAATATAAACTAAACTTGTATTTTTATACAAAATGTGCTATAATTTTTGTAAGATTTCATCCTTATATAAGTCTTATATATTAGAGAGGAGTGATGGCTGATGAATTTTGAAGAACTTTATAAGCAATATTTCAATGACGTTTATCGATACATTTTGAAGCTTTCGTCAAGCCATCAGCTTGCGGAGGAAATAACAAGCGATACGTTTTTCAAGGCAATGCGCTCGATTGATTCATTTAGAGGTGATTGCGACGTTCGAGTTTGGCTGTGCCAAATAGCAAAGAATTGCTATTATTCCCATTTAAAAAAGCAAAAAAAGATACATCCTTTAGACGATACTCTTCCCGACGATAGCGAGTCAATGAACGAAATTCTCTCTGCTCAAAGCGATGCGGAACGAATAAAGAGGGCGCTTCACGAAATTGAAGAGCCTTATAAAGAGGTTTTCATGTGGCGCGTTTTTGCCGATCTATCCTTTAGACAAATAGGTCAAATGTTTGGCAAAACAGAAAATTGGGCTTGCGTTACATATCACAGAGCCAAAGCCAAAATTCAAAAGAAAATGGAGGAAGATAACAATGGATAAAAATTGCAATATAATACGCGACCTGCTCCCACTCTATGCCGAAGATTTATTAAGCAAAGATAGCATAGACCTTGTTGAAAATCATCTCAAAGAATGTGAAGATTGTCAAAAAGAACTTTCTAATATAAAAAAGGATATTACAATTTCATCAACCTGCGAACAAACAAAAATCATTGAAGCATTTATTTCCGCTATGAAAAAGTATAAGAAATACATCTATACACTAATTTTCAGCGCATTGATTTTCTCAATGATGGTAATCGTAGGATTTGGCGCAATAGATATACTATTAATGGCAGGTTTAATGATTCCTGTTGGCTTTTGGGGATATATTTTCTTCCGTAAGCACGCCTTTTATATGATACCCGCAATAACAGCTATCTCGTTGTTGTATTGTGCAATTTTGAGATTCGTTTTACTTGCATCCGACATTGAAACAATGGTTAATCAATTAATCTCATATTCAGTCTATTATATTCTTCCCTCTTTCTTGGGCATGTCTACTGCAGCGCTTGGGCACTCAATATTTATCAAACGAACAAAAAAAGTAAAGTTAAAGCGCCTTGTTTCTTTAATACTTGCTCTTGTTTTCCTCGCCCTTTCGCTTTATGCTTTTTTCATCATTATAGGAAATCCATTTATTGCCATTTCTTCAATGATTGATGCTAAAGTATATATCGACGAAAAATTCGAGCATAATGACTATTTTCCATATAAGGTCAGATACGACTCTCTTTTCACGTCTGATTACGTCGTTTATGTAACGAGCATTTCAGACGATGATGTAAAATTCAAAATTACTTTTTCACATAATGGTGATTTTAAAGATTGCGACTATGATGAAAAATATGGTTACCTCGAATAATCAGTTATTACAAATAAAAAAATCGGGCAAATGCCCGATTTTTTTACTTTTCAATATAGTAAATTACAATATAATTTGCGTCATCATTATAGGTAGAAAGCGCTTTCCCCTCAAAAAGCTCGTCGAGAATCTCATAACTTCCGTCTGCATTAATGCGCATAGCAAATACAGCTGTATCCTCTTTTATTGGATATGAAACCATCTCACTAAATGCTACTGAATAGCCATTTTCATTCTTATATACAGAAACATCCTTTAAGGTATCAGTATCACCATCAACTATTTGTTTAACAACGTCATCAATTGTCGTGTTTCTTCTCTTGTTTTGGTTTGTAAAGTTATATATGACGTCTTTATATGTCAAAGCAAGCTTAGGATCTCCATTTCCCTTCATTGCATCACCCTTTATAATTTCACCGTTATCAAGAGTGATAGTAAAAGAAGTGTAATTAAAGCCCTGATGCTCGTATGTATAAGTTCCACAATGTGTTTCACCATCTTTGTCTGTAAACTCAACCTTACCGTCCTTCGTAAAGGAAATTCCTATATTGGCGTTTGATGCTCCCGCAAAAGGATATGCGTGTGAAGCATCAGAAAAGCCAAGCTCCATTTTGAGTCCGCCCATAAAAGTCATTTCACCTCTATAGCTATGGAAATACCAGGTTTCACTTGAAGGCTCACAACGACAGGAAGTCATCACAGCTAAAAGTAATATAAATATAGTCAATAATAATGCTATTTTTGCAAATTTCATCGTTTTTCCCCTAAAATATTTTCTATATTTTAATAATATCATATTTTCAAATAAATTTCAACCTAAAAATCAAAAACTAATTTGCAAAATTAGAATATTTTTCACTAAAAGCTATTGACAAACGCATAAAAATAGGATATAATAATTGGGCGTGAACGAAATGGAAGCGGCAGTTCACGAAGTACATGGAGAAGTACTCAAGAGGCCGAAGAGGCGCCCCTGCTAAGGGTGTAGGCCGGATATACCCGGCGCGAGAGTTCAAATCTCTCCTTCTCCGCCAGAAAAGTCCTTGATTTTCAAGGACTTTTTCGTTTTTTATAGAGCAAAATCCCATACCATCCCATACGCGTATTTTTATGTAAAGCACCGAGTTTTTGGCTTGGTGCTTTTTCTATGTGTATAAATAATGTTCCGCAACAACATTTACACGATTGAAAGATCCGTGCCCAAGAGCTTCGCTACACTTTGCTAAAGCGTAACGTGAGAATGCCTCGCCCTTTCTATCCTTGCGACAGTAATACGCCCCGCTTAAATCCTTTAGACCTGGTGTGTCAATCGAAATACCGTTAGCTTTACACAAGCTTTTTAATTTAGAAATACTTTTCTGTCCGTTTTTAGTTTCATAGGTTCCAATTATATTGTTTTTTATCATTACAATTCTTTCGTTTCGGAAGTTAGGGTGAAAATTTTCTTCATACACCCTTCTGCAGTAGATTGCACGAAAATGATGAATATCTGCAGATCCTGATATTTTGGTAAATAACTTGCCTCCAGAACTATTGTTATATAAATTTAGAATAGCCTACCATTCCTCTTGGGTTGCGGTTATTATTTGGTTAGTTCTTGCTCTGCCGCCCTTTCCTCGTCTAACGTGCACGTAAGCCTTCCCTTCAACAAAAGTAATATCTTCTTTGCGAACTGCAGAAATTTCCATTCTCCGCAATCCCGTAGCCTTCGCGAAGCAAATTAAATCCCTATTGTTCTTTTCAGAAAAATGGCGGTCCATATCTACTGCACACCTTGAACGCTTTATATCCTTACGGTATCTTGATGGTGTTTCTATATCAAATTTACAAGAATATAACTTATTTAACGAGGCAAGTTTCAGTTTTATGGTGTATGGACTGAGATTTCTATCTATTTCGTATTTTATGTATTTTTCAACATAGGGCTTGCAATCTCCAAGTGTACGCAGTCTTTTACCTTCTTTTTCGCTCTCCTTACGACAATAGTCCAGAAAATACCTGCTGTGTTTTAGATAATTCGAAAAAGTTGAAAATGAATATATAAAATTCCGATATGAACCATCGCTCTTTGCTTGGTGCTTGCTTTCACCTATACGGAGTTTTTCCTCTAAAACCTGCTGCGCGATATATTTTAGCGACTTTCTATTTCTTGCCACGCAATCTCCTCCTTTTATAAAGAAATTTTAGTTAAAGATTAGATCACACCACCTGAATTTTTACTGACACGGTAGCACTGTCAGTTTTTTTATTTGTACAACTTAACGCTCGTTTTAAGATGCGTCGTTGCACGTTTGAATGGAAAATTTCTTGTGGATAAATTTTGTCCACAAGCTTTTTTCCTGCTTTTAGGGATATAACAGTTTACTCTCGCATTCCAATCGCCAACTCGCTTCGCTCGTTGTCTCTTTGCCTGCAGAGTAACCGTATATCACTCTCTCACTCCTCTCTCATTGTTTCTCACATTTCTTCATTGTTGTGTACCTCCGTTACTGTTATTATCGTTATAGCATTGCTACAACTTCTTACTATAATTATGAAAGTTAGCGAGCAGCTTTGTCTGAAACTCCGTTATTCTTTCTTACAATCTTTCCACCATATTAATTGAGAGAAAATGAGAGAGAGTTAAAACGAAATTCCCCCAGTCCGTAAGGACTGAGGGAAACAAAAAGAGAATATTATATAAAAACAGTACCACCTGTTTTTAAACATTGTTTTGATTTCTTTAAGCACACCCAATGAAGTGGGTGTGCTTATTTTCTATTCTACTGGCATCATCAATTCATACTTGAAACCGTCCCAGTTTCCAACATAGGACAAAACTTTGCTTGTTGCTATGTGAGCTACCACGAAATTGCCGTTTTGAATTCGAACAAGTTGAGTTAAGTCATAGTCAATCGTAAAATTCTTTTTCATTTCTTGTTTCAAGCAAGCCAAAGCATCGTCCATATCATCGTATGAGGCAAATATGGAACTGTCGTTGGAACGAACGATTACCAGATCACCATTCCCCATATTGTATTTCTTAACAAAGCTGGGGCTGAGTTCTGAATTTAGCACCATTGAATTCCATTCTTCGCGCAAGAAGTTGGCATTTTGCTTGGTTAAATTGGGTACACAACTATGTGTACGTATTCCACAGCACGACAAGTGGAAGCCCCCGCAATTCGAACGAGTGTATCGTGGCAAATTCGAACAAACGGGACAACCATTAAATTCACCTGTAAAAGCCACCGCAGGTTCGGTGTGTGAAAATTTCCTGTTCATTGCATTCATTGTATTTTTCCTTTCTACTCAGTTAAATCTTGCCATAGCTCATCGCTGACCATAACGTATTCCAATTGATTTCCTCTCACCTGGAACAAAACACTTCTGGACATATTCATATTGAAGCGTTGCTCCATAAATGTGACTGCATCAAGGAATGTGTTGAAACTCTTCAACAAAGTATAGTTGCTGATATCGAATACCAACAAGCTATTGTCTGTAAGCATCAGAGCATCTTTGGTCTTTTGAGATAACTCCATCTGAACCAAGGACATATTCCACAAAGATTTCAAGACAGTCAACTGCCACTCATTAAGTGTGGGATTGTACACAGATATTTTGTGTCCACATTTGCACACTACTGAGTGTTCGTTTTGCTCGGGGTTTGATACGATCTCACCTTCCCCTGCACAACAGGGACAGAGATTAAGCTCAGTCGGTTGGTCTCTCTCGAGAGACGCTTGGTTTGTTTGTTTTTCCATTGGTTTGTTTCCTTTCATAGCAAAAATTATTTGACATATAAGTGTGTTATTCTCCTTCACTGTATATATCCTAATACTAATATGAAAGATATACTATACGCTCATCGCGAAATGCCGAAACCCCAACCTTACAAGAAGGTCGGGGCCTGGCGCTTAAAACAAATGAAAAAAGAGGCACGGATACACAATACCAACACTGTATATTCACTACTAATATTATGCTATTTAGGGTAACACCTCAGTAAGAAATCATAATATTGTAACATTCAAAGTATTCGCTCCATTCAAACACACACTTGTGTTGAGAGGAAATAAATAACGCACATTACCTCAACGAACCAGTGCCTCGTACAACGGTCCACATAGCGACATCGGCGTGACATCATAGGCACCATCAATTTCAAATCCGTTCAACACCTTGACCACGAGTTTAGCATTCAAATGTTTTAGTATCAACTTCCTTTGAGTAATTGGATTATCACTATCAAACACAAGATCGTTCCATATAATGTTCAAAGCCTCGCGAACAACCCAACTACAATAGGACAACTCTTCACCATAGCAAGCAAGCTCTTGAACACACGCATCTCTAAGTGTTGTAAAATCTGTTTCGCTTGAAGAAACAGATACATCATAACAAGACTTTTGTGAACTAAAAGGCTTGTTTTCGATGTGGGCCGTAGTTATATTAGGTTTAGTTAATTGGTCTCTATTTCCTGGAGGCACCCCCTCTTTACTGTGCGATGTCCGCATCATAGATTTGTAAAATTGTTTCATTTCTCGCTCCTCTTTGCGACACTCTTCAAGCAATGATACGTGATAAAGATTGGACGTTTGCCTACGCTTTTCACTATCAGGCACTGGCTTGTACTGGGACCTGATTTTGATTAACCCCTTTTCTTGTAAGGTGTGAATTACCGCCCTCACGGTAGATTGCCCCATATTGCAAGCTTTTGCAATCTTCTTAACGTTTGGAAAACAATCAAAAGTCTTGTTGTCTGCACACGAGCAAAGAAACGTAAAAACCGCAATCTCATTTGGTTTCAAATCATAGGAAAAAATATCCCCTGGAATAATAAAAAAGCTCATATTTACACCTCTCATAAAAATATTCGGCACCACCGCCGTTGTTATTATTATAAAAGATAAAAATATAAACTCATTTTTCTATACAAGGATTTTTTGATAAAATAAAAAATCGGGCTCAGCTGAACCCGATTAATTGTGTATTAAATTATTATTTCAAAAATGGAACAAAAGCTTTTTTCAAAGTTAAAACCAAATCTATAGACTTGTTCATCAATTCAGTGTAATTTTCTGTGTGTTCAAAATCAAGCCCCTGAATATATGTACACGCCAAAGATGCCTTTTTATTATCAAGTCTATTCCATTTCAACTTGAAGCCACAACTTTCTTCAATTTGCTCTCTATTTTCATAAAACTTATCAAACAAATCTTTATTGTCAGCAACCCAAACTCCTACGCGAATTTTGTGTTCTTTGTTTACAAGATCAATAGATATCTGACATTCCGAAGATCCCATAGCAATAGAATACCAATGGTCAGTTGTTGCTTTTCTTTTATTGAATGGCTTTCCACGTTCTTCAAGCACCTCATTAAAGCGTGTCCAAAATTCAAGACGGCATTTTTCAGTATCATTAAGAGTGGAATTTTTAGCAATCGTTTTAACAGTTTTCACAAAATCATTAGGTTGTTCAATAATTTTGAATTGTGGAGCAGGCTCAGAATTTCCAATCTTATATGCGTGAACCTCAATCAAAAAGAATGCCAAATCATCATCGGTATGCTTATTTAACCACTCAATAGCACTTGCGTGCTCTTGACGCGCCGAGGATACAATCCAAACAACAACAGAAGCATCAAGCCCTGAAGCATATGTAATTATTTTACCAAGATGATCGTGATCTGTGGGCTCAAGCTGATTTTCAATCAAAACCACTTTGCCTGTTATTTCATCTTTACAAAGAATATCGCAACGATATTTGCCTACAAATTTTTCAGTTTCAACATCGGTAAGAGATAAATTCAATGTATTACCAAGCTCTTGAATATTTTCTTCATTAGCAAGCCATTTTGAAAAATCGTATTGCTCGTGTTGCCACACTGTCTTAATATCAATTTCTTGCAATTTACCTAATTTCATTTGTTATTCCTCCGTTTCAATTATTTCTATTATGTATTGATCATTTTTCAATCGGGCTCTATATATTGGAACGTGTCTTAATTGTGCAATCTTAACTGCTTTTTGGTAGTTTTCTTCAGATATATTAATTCCAGTAATGATTTTACTGATGATTGGTAATATTACTTTTCTATCTGATTGTTTTTTTATATTGCCAGAAATAATTCTCCATTCTTGTTCACGTTCCCAAACTTTACTTTTAGTAATGAAAGAACGAATTAAATTTGGAATTTCTCCAGGCATTTGATCTTTTATAGATTGCTGAGTAACGGGATCAAACATTTTATCTATATTTAGTAAAGGACGCTTGTCAGAATAATTGACAGGAAATAAAAATGTATCAGGGACAGTAGAAAACATTTTTGAAAAATCGTATTCAACACAAATACCTGTGTGTTTATTTGCATAATATGACCACATTAATACATCTGTCGGTGATTGTGTAAAACACTCAATACCCACTTTTTCCCCTAAATTTTTCCGAAGTTGCTTTATCATATCATCGAGTTTAGCATAAGCTTGAGAAATATCCTCTAGGGGAATTTCAAAACCGTATAATGATGCTAATTTATCAATTTTGGCAAAGAAATCATCTTGAGAAGCAAAACAATCCAGCAATTCCTTTTCGCTCGCGTTATTTATTACCCCGCAATTATTAATCAAATTTCTAATAATTTGTGGATAGTTCATAATACTCTGAATATCTGTATCAGAAAAATAAATTTCTTTTTCTCTTTGTATTAACGAAAAATAATACTTTACAAGATTATAGCAAGCGTCGATATCATTCATTACAAAGTTTATTATTTCGTCATCTGATACCATTTCACCGCGATTACTTTTATCTATTAATTCAAGAAACATCGGACTATCAGCACAGATGGATAAAACTTGCTCTTTTGATCCCTCTGCAATATCTGGTACAGTATCGCTAAATAGCCATTTACCAACAAACGATCTGGCTTCATCGCTCATATTTGGAAATACTAAACTTAAAAAGTTAGGCATTACCATTTGTATTATTTGGTTCATTGAAATGCCAATGTTACAATCAAATGGATCATTAAATTCATTTGGATTTTGTAAGTAAATAATACCATTTTCCAAATTTTCAACTGTGTACTCCGAAGCAAAGGAGTAGTATTTATATAGCTTTTTGTTTGGCAAGTGATCTATTCCGGTTTGTATTAAGCGTTTATAGTGCTTACCAGAAACTACTTCTTCTATAACTTGATTTACCCAATCAGTATCTTTCATTTTTTCTACTCCTTTCTTTAAATTGTGTTTAATTAAGCGAAATTATTTACGCCGCCGGATACGTATTGTAAACGTATTCGAAAATTTGCTGTCTATAGTTAGCAATAGTTGCATCTGCGTAGCTTTCAGGAAGATCTGCCCACAAGAGGTCACGAATAAGAACGCTAATAATGGACTGCGTTTCTTCCTTATCACGCCAATGATCAAGCTCGTGAATGCGAGATTTGATTTTAGTAAGCATATCCTGCGCCAACTTTTTAACTTTCTTCACCTCTTCTTTTGAGAGAGTTTGTCCGCTTACCAAAAGGTCATAAATTGAAAGTTCTTCATCGCTTTCAAAACCTTCTTTAACGTAACGCTTCTGCTCTTCATCAAGTTCGTTCACAAGCTTAATAAGATTTTCAAAGACGATTGCAATCTCGTCTTTTTTATTTTCTTTATTATACTCATCAACAATATCCTGATAACGCTGGTAATAGTCAATGCGCAAAGGATTTTGCTTCAGCATTTGCGCAAGTCTTTGTTCAACAAGAACCTGTAAATCCTTGATAAGCAAGTTTTTATTTTTAACTCTTTCAAATTCTTTGCGCAAACGGTCAAAATCAATTTTGCTGATGTCAAATTTCTTGTTATCCTCTTCGCCGACAGTTCTTGTAACTGCAACCGACTCACTAACAATTTGATTAATCTGTGCCATCAATGCAGAATTATCTGAATGAACGCGATTTTCTTGCAATTGATCATAAATTGCACTTATGGCATTTTTATAGTGTACAGTTTCATCAGAAACTTCGCCCTTTTCTATGTACTTAAACATACGGAAAAGTTCGCGTGCCTGAATTTCAAATCTCTTTTTTACCTCATCAGTTGCACACATAGCATCAGCGCCCTCTGCAACCAATGCAAGTTTATCAAAATTGTCTGCTTCAACCAAAGACTTGAGAGAAAACTGATGTTGCATCATATACACGTCAATGCTTTCAATTATTCTCATAATCTTGGCAATAAGTTCTGCCTTATCTGGAGCAGGATCGTCACCGGGCTCACTACCTTTTTGAGAGGTATAATCGGCAAGCGCTTGACGAAGTGCCTTAACAACACCAATATAGTCAACCACAAGACCGTTGCTCTTGCCCTCGCAAACACGGTTAGCACGTGCAATTGTCTGCATCAATGTGTGCGCCTTTAATGGCTTGTCCAAATAGATTGTTGCAAGAGATTTAACGTCAAATCCTGTGAGCCACATCGCACAAACAAATACAATGCGGAATGGATTATCTGCGTCCTTGAATTCTTTATCCATCTCGCGCTTTTCCATCTTGGTGCGATGAGGAAGAATGTCAAGTCCCCAATTTTGGAAGGTCTGAATTTCATTTTGCTCTTGGCTGACGATAACTGCCATTTCAGTTTCTTTCATATAAGCAATTTTGCGTTCAAGCTCCTGAGCTTCTTGCTGTGTAGCGGTTTTCAATTCCGCTTCAAGCTCCGCTATCTTTTCTGCCCAATATTTTTGAGCAAGATTATACATACGAACACAAGTTACTTTGTTTACACACACAAACATTGCTTTACCCGTTGTCCAAAGTTCAGAATAGTGTTCCACAAAGTCTTTTGCAATGGTGTCAAGACGGGGCTCGGACGTAATGATATGAATATCCTTAGCCAACTCAAGCTCGAGCTTTGCCTGTTGGTTAACGTCAAGATCAGCCGCTTCAATAGCTTCGAGAAGCTCATCGTTGATCTCGGGATTTGTTATTTGAAGCATATCGCTGCGGTTCTCGTAATAAAGCGGCACTGTTGCACCATCATCAACTGCACGTTTGAAGTCATAAATCGATACGTAAGTACCGAAAGTTCTCTCGGTGATATTATCGTACTTAAACAAGGGTGTACCTGTAAAGCCAATACGCGATGCGTTAGGAAGCACACGGCACATATTGTCGGCAAAAATACCGTTTTGAGAACGGTGCGCCTCGTCGGAAAGAATGATAACATCGTGGTCGGGAGTAATGGGAGTTGCATTTTCATCATTAAATTTTTGAATTAAAGTGAAAATAAAACTCGGATTTCCGCGAAGCATTTCATAAAGCTTTGCTCCGCTTGAAGGTATGTACTGACGCGCCTTGCCAGAAAGGCAACCGCACGCCTCAAAAGTATCACTAATTTGCTTGTTCAATTCATCACGGTCTGTGAGAATAACAAAGGTTGGGCTACCTGCAAACTGACGGCGAATTTTTTGTGCAAGGAATACCATTGAATAGCTTTTTCCACTTCCTTGAGTATGCCAAAATACACCGAGCTTTCCATTTTTAAGTTTTCTTGCCTTATAGGACTCGACCGCCTCGTTTACACCGAGATACTGGTGATTACGTGCAAAAATCTTTGCACACTTTCCGCCCGAATGGTCGAAAAGAATGAAGTTTTCAAACAAATCCATAAAGTTTTCTTTCTTGCAGATACCAAGAAGCATAGTTTCAAGGTCAACTGCACCCACTTCGTCCTCTTTAAGACGTTTCCACTCGTGGAAGAAATCGTATTTTGAGCCCATTGTTCCCACTTTTGCTTCAAGTCCGTTTGAAAGCATCAAAAATGCGTTAAAGTGGAAAAGCTGAGGTATAGTTGCAAGATAATCGGTATAGTTGCAATCGTAAGCGTTCTTTACGTCAACGTTCTGCTTTTTAAGTTCCACAAACAAAAGCGGAATACCGTTTACAAAGCCAACAATGTCAGTTCTACGACGATATAAGTCACCGTGTATTTTCAATTCTTGCACAGCAAGGAAATGGTTCTTGCTCGGCTCTGCAAAATTGAATACGGCTGCGTTGCGGGTTTCAAACGTACCGTTGGGCTTTTTAACTTGAACAGGGATACCGTCACGGAGCATAGAATATTTTTCCTCATTGATCTGCATGAGCGTAGCAGATGCCGTATAGGCGCAAAGAGTCTTGACGGCAGAATTTGCGTACTCGTCCGTCATCCACTCGTTATTATCAAAGAGAGCTTGACGCAAATATCTCGTCAAAACGATCTCCTTGTATGATTTTCTGCCCAAAGTGCCGTCCTCACCCAACACCTCAGTGTTGTAGGCAAACACGACATTCCAGCCAAGCTTGTCCTTCAGAACTTTTCCCGCACTGTTCTGAACAAGTATATTTTCGGAATATTCCCAGCTCATTCTTTCTCTCCTTTTAATCTTTTATCATATTCTTCTATTATTTTGTCTATTATTTTAGGAGAATAAAATAATTTTTTTGCACCGTCTTTATTATTTGGATCTAAATATCTATGTTGACATAACAAACTATCATTCTTAAACAGTGTTACAGTTTGATGATATTGGTTATTCTTTTTTATCTCAGGTCTTAATTTGTGAACTTCTATATAGACTTGATCATAAACGAGAGGATACAATTTAGGCTCTGCTCTTACTAACGGTGCATTCGGATCATCAGTAATTCTATATGATTTAGATAATTCAATTTCTCCATTGATTTGGTCTATAGCAGCTATAATATCAGCATTGCTCATTTTCTTAATGCTTTCTGTAAAAAGATTAAATCCGATAACAACGCTTTCCTCAATATTGTTTTCATTCAATGATCTTATTGTTTGAATAACCTGATTTACGAATTCATTTTGACTGTCACCATAATCTTGTTTCAAATAGTCGATCGGGTCGAATGGCAACTTCAATCCTATAGGTAGAATAATTAAATTATCAGATGTTGTAATATCCTTATGAAAATACTTTTTTAAGAAATCGTTATAATTTAACACTGATTTCCCCATAAGCATAAAAACTACCGGATCCAAGTCTCGATTAGCAAAATGCACATTGGAGCAACGATACTCATTCAATAATAATAAATTCTCATTTACTGCAATAAAATTTTTATCGTGTTGAACAATATCTTCTTTTACCAAAGAAAGTGCACGAGGAAAAGAAATGGTATGTTTGCCATCGCTCTCAAATACTTTTCTCTTGTTTATATACTTATAAACGTATGCTTTTAGTAGTAATTCCCAAGCATTTACAATAAGAATAATGGCAGTTGGATATCTATACGCAATATTTGGCTTGTTATGAATCTCTATTCCAGCGAACATAGCAGCTTGAGATGAATCTACCAAAGTCTTAGTTACCACTTTACCCCTTGCCATCTTTCTTCCTCCAATCTATTTTGATTTTAATCTTTCTTAATATTCCCTATCATCATTTGGCTTTGTCTTCCGGGTTGAAAACAAAATTTTACTTCATATAAATACTTAGTTCCAAAAATATCGTGACAATGAATGACGCATTTTTTTAGAGTTTCGCCATTGCTAATTTGCAAATGAATATAAAATGCTGTATTTTTATCTACCACAGAACTATGTGAAGTATAGTATTTTTTCGTTTCGGTTTCAATGTAATCAATAAATAAAATACCATTATCAGTATTTTTGAATACGCCAATAACATCGCTACTACTTGGTTTGTCGTCTGCAACAAAAAGAAATTTCAACACGCAAGGATCGTTTTTAGCTGCGTTCGCCATATAGTTAATAACTATAGGTTTGACTTTTTCTTTTTGCTCTTTTTTACGTTCTTTTCTTTCGTGACTTAAAGTAATAAATACTCCAATTAAAGCTAATATACCGCCTATAACCGCGGAAGAAAGGGGTATGGCTATATCAGTAATCCAATTTATTACCATATTCACACCTCCAATTCACCGTTCATAAGTTTAGGCAACAGACGGTCGCGGGCTTCTGTCAATTTGCGATTTTGCTTGGCTTTTGCAAATAAGTTTGCCATAATAGGAGTAACTAACTCATCAAATATTTTCACTAAATCCAACGAAGGTAACAGTAGCTCCAAAGATAACATAGCTTTTGAATTGATGCCAGGTTGAGCAGCATTCTTATTCAACTTCTGCATTTTTAAATAATACTCGTTTTGATATAGTGTAAAAAACAGATAATATTGCAAAAGTTCATTATCGGCGTGTAGCAAAAATACGTGTTCATTAACAGAAGCTGTTTTGTGTGGGAAACCATCTTGAAAAAGACTGGTTCTACCAATGTATGCTCCGTCTTTATATATCAAGATATCTCTATCTTTTAACTTTCCTCTATTCATAGAAGCATAAAACTCCGATGAAACATACTTGTCAGAAGAAAAATTATATTTTCCCAAACCAATAACATTTTCTGCTCCAATACTCGGAATTCCATCAGTCAAAGCAGAATCAATACCGCCCTTAGGTCGTGAGCCGGATTCTATACGACACCCAATATCGCCAACAGATAATCTATTCCACCCCTCGGGGACACCGTCGGTGATGGGCGTATTTTCGTATCCGGGGAAGCGGAGATCGATGAACCACTCTTTATAAAGTCGCTGTGCCGCTTCTTCCAACAACTTAATCTGCTTTTGGTTGTTTTCAATGAGGTCATCATAAGCGGATAAAATATCAACAAGATTTTTTTGTTTTTCCTTGTCTGAATTATATTTAATCTTAAAAGATCTCATAGTCGATAAAAGCAAATTCTTTTGAGCTGAACCATTAGATTGATTAATAAAATCATCAACGCAATATTGCAATAAATAATATAAATATTTAGGCAGTACTTTATTAGCATCTGGCTTTACAATAGCGACGCTTTTTTGAAACGTAGTTCTATATGTTAAGGGCACATCTTTAACAAATGACATTCTCCCTATTGTTCCGCTATTAGTAACCAAAATATCATTTGGTTCAAGCATAGTTCTTTTGTGAGTTTCGATGAAATCCTGCTCTGTTATTTGGCGTGCGTTTTCGTAATTAATAACACCGTCTTTTATATCTTTACAACTTATGAAATAATATCCCGAATTTTCATCACTTTGGCAGTCCCCGTGTTTACCATCGGTGATACTTAGAGTGAGTTGAGAAAGTGTAGTTTCTATCATAACCCAATCTCCTTCATATTCTTTGAGATAGTATTCATAAGCTCATTGGACTCGGCTTGGAGTGTGAGAAGCTTGCTATGTATCTCCGCCATACGAGATGCAAAGTCAACACCGTCATCTTCCACAGGTGCAACGCCAACATAGGCACCGGGAGTGAGAGAATAGCCCTTTTCCGCTATTTCTTCACGGCTTGCAAGCTTGCAAAGTCCAAGAACATCTCTATATTCGCCCTCACCAAACTTTTCAGTGAGCCAAATTGCCTCTTTTGCTATTGTGATTTCGGCATTCTTTGCCGCAATCATTTCGTCATAATATGCCTGCACACGCTTTTTTTCGTTGCGGGGCGCGTGTTCAACCTCAATTCTAGTTCTTCTTTGAAGCTCTGCAAGCTCCTCTTTCAAAATCTCTAAAATTTCTTCAAAGGATTTCGCCTTGCCAAGAATTTGCTGATATTCGCCGATGAGTGCTTGATACTTTTCGATTTCACCACGATAGAGCCACACGATAGCATTCAAATTCTTCATCTGCCACTCGCTCCACTCATTAAGTGTGCGGTCAACAACTGTATAATAATTTCTTGCGTCAATAAAGAGAACTTTATCTTTATTTTCAACCTTTTTTGCCTTATCAAAGAACCACAATGTGCAGGGCAAACTTCTTGTGTAGAAGAAGTTATTGCCAACGGAAATCATTGCGTCAACGTCGCCTGTTGCAACAAGCTTTTCGCGAATGTCCTTGTCTTTTCCTTGGCTATCCGTTGCAGATGAAGCCATAACGAAGCCCGCGCGTCCTTTTTCGTTCAAATATGCGTGGAAATAAGAGATCCACAAATAGTTCGCGTTGCCGATCTCCTTATTTTTATTTACACCGGGCAAGCCGAAAGGTAAACGTCCTGCGTTATATGCAGTTTCGGATTTAACCTTGTCCACATTGAAAGGTGGGTTTGCCATAACGTAGTCACAGCAGCCCTCAAGGTTGTGCGCGTCGTGATAAAAGCTGTTTGCTTCATCACCTGACACAATCTTGGCATTAAGACCGTGAACTGCCATATTCATAATGCAAAGCTTTGCATTATAATCAAGCTTTTCCTGACCGTAGAAGGTCATTGCGGTATTAGCACTCGCACCATACTGCTCGATAAAGTCAGCAGATGCAACGAACATACCACCTGAACCGCACGCAGGGTCAAGAACTGTACCGTGTGTGGGCTCAATAATGTTTACAATCATTCCAACCAATGACTTGGGTGTGAAGAAAACACCGTCATCAGCTGCTACGATGGGAGCAAATTTATTAAGGAAGTATTCATAAATTCTACCGATAATATCGTCTTGAATTTCATTGAACGCGCTATTGTTGAAGATACGAAGAAGCTCACGCAAAAGATCGTTTTTAAGAATTGTGTAGTTTTTGGGAAGAATACCCTTGAGCTGCTTGGACTGTTCTTCTATAAGTTCTACCGCGTGATTGATTGCTTCACCCAAATCAACACTGTCGGGCAAATTCAAAAGATAATCATATCTCGCTTCCTCGGGTAAGTAAATAGCACTCTTGGATTTGAAATCCTCGGGTTCAACAGGCGCAACTCTGCCATTGCGCACAGGACGATCTTTGAGAATTTCGCCCTCTACGTACTTAAATCTGCTATATGCATAACGCAAGAATATGAGACCCAATACGGGCATACAGTACTGCTGCGATGTTACCTCGGAGTCAACACGGAGCAAGTCCGCCGCTTCCCATAATTCTGCTTCAAGTTTTCTAATGTTTATCATAAAATTCTCCGTTAATATACTTATTTATCCAAAATAGCCAAATACTCATCAAGTCTTTCATCAACGTACTCTGCGATGAGGTCTATCATTGCGCCGGCGTCACCGTTGCGATAGAATGCATCGAATGCTTCATAATAACGCTTGCGGTCTATAAATTTGACGTTGATGGGTGGGAAGCCGTTGCGAATAAGCTCAAGGTTCAAGATCAAGCGACCTGTTCTACCGTTACCATCAATAAAGGGGTGAATTCCCTCAAATTCAAGATGAAAACGTGCAATGCGCTCAACGGTTGTCATTTGATTTTTACGTTCATTATTTATAAGAAGCAACTCAGTCATCTTAGGCTCAATCATAAATGGTTGAACAGGCTGAGTAAATGCCCCCATAATACGCACAGGAATACGACGATAAACTCCCTTATCCTCGGGACGATGCATTAACACAAGTGCGTGAATATTTTTGATAACACTTTCCGAAAGTTCCATTTCGTTTTTAGCAATCTCCTGCACATAAAGAAATGCATCACGATGTCCAACTGCCTCAAGATGGTCCTTCAAAGGCTTTTGGTCAATGGTCATTCCCTCAAGTGCAAGTGCTGTTTCCTGCAAAGTGAGAGTGTTGCCCTCAATCGCATTGGAGTTATATGTGAATTCAACCATAAACTCTTGCGCTAATCTTTCAACTTCACCGGGTGTCAAAGGACGTCTTGTAGCAAGAAGATCTCTTTTCTTTTTAATATCAAGCAAAAGACCTGTGCGTCCTTTTCTTCCGTCCATTGGCTTTACCGCATTTTCGGGAATAAAATAAAGCTTACCTCTACGGATTACGCCTTCAATCTTTCCTTCTGCACACAAAACACGTACTCGGCGGGCAGAAATACCCCACTTTTCAGCAGCTTTTGCCACTTTAATATATTCCATTAGAGTTACCTCCTATAAAAATCTACTATTCTGATAATAGTATATCACGTTTTAGGAACAATAGCAAGAGTTTTTACAAAATATTTAATAATATTGTTCCTGAAATCTATTTTTGAGGAATATATCAATATTAAAGCTACGCAAATATAAAAATATTGAAAATTTATATGATATATATTACCCACTATATACAAAATTCTTCAAAAAACAAGAAAATTTTTAAGCGAGTACGCAAAATATTTGCTTATATCAAAAAAAGAAATGTGATTGCTCGGTTCTCAACCTCCCAATCACATTTTACCATATATCACACATCATTTGGTCGCTTGTTGAGGGACAATTATTCCCCAAAAACAAATTTATCAAAAACCACCTGTGCTTGTTGCATTGACTGTACAGTAAATGCGCACAATTTTACATCAACATTATAGTCGGAATAATCCGAAATGAACTTTTGATATGCCCTGCAACATTGCTTTGTGGATTCACCCACAGGGTCTACTAATCTTCCACCAAATATTCCTGAGCTTATAAGTGGGAATGAAATGCTATGCAAATCGTTCTCCATAAGCACCACAAGTGAGTTATAATATGCATCAAACAATTCCTTAAAAGCGGTAGGAGTTCTTGAAAAATCAGGGCCCACCGCGTGAATTATGTTTTTTGCATTTGTCATATTAAATGCGGGAGTAATCACCGCAGAGCCGTCCTTCAAAGGTGTCTTGTATTGCTTACACGCAGCAGTTAATTGTGAAATGCCCGCCTTTTGAAATATAACTCCACAGATACCACCACCTGCCCACAAACGATTATTTGCTGCATTGACCACAGCATCGACTGTTTGATCAGCACAAGAAGCATTAATTAAAACTAAAGTACTCATTTTACATTTCTCCACTTTATTTTTTACTCAAAGCCTTTATTGCCCACTGCATATCGATAATATATTCATCTTCGACTTCTTCAAGTTTGCTCACAAGGTCATTTGCTACTTGCTCGTAAAGAGAAGGACTAACCTCAGCAGTTAATGGTGTTTCACCAAGGAAATGAATATAGTATTCTCCGTTATCAACCATAAAATAAGCAACTTCAACCTTCGCATCAGGTTGAGTTTGTCTAAGATTTGAGAAATAAATTAATTTAAGGATTTCAACAACGCGGTCATCTAACTTATTTTCAAAAATAATTGCCTTTTCTCTCAATGAGTTTTGGTCAGTTACAATTCTTATTCTATAATCCGCCATAGCTTGTCCAAATTCTGATTTGAAAGCAAATGTGCTTTTGATTTCCTCAATTTCGTCTTCTTTTACGAAATAAATCATTACATTGTTATCCATATCGTTGTAAAGTATGGGATACACAATATTACTCTCATAACCGCAACATTCACATTTGAAATGAAACAATGTTCCATCAAGCAATTGCTGCTTAGCATCTGGGTCAATATCACCATTCAAACTCTGCCAAACAATAAATTCATTATCCTTTCCACATTCAGGACATTTGATTATTTCCTTACTTTCTAATGACATTTCTTATTCTCCTTATTCATAGTTTTTCAACGCATTATATACTTTTCTAAACACAAATTTATTTGGAAAATATCTATCGTCAACAAAAACGCGTATTCCCTTGCCTGTGGTAAATTCAATTATGGCTGCAGCAACGCCTGCGCTACGGGATTGACCGTACTCACATTGGCAAATCAGTGTATCGACGTTTCCTTTTACACGATTATAAAACTCAGCTACCTGTTGAGCTTGCTCGTCACTGAACATATGATATTTTTCCTCAATACTCTTGCGATGCTCGGGAGTGGGATTGGGACCGAGCTGGTCAGCAACCGCATCATTATCCAGGTCATCAAAGTTAAGTCTCAATATTTCTTGAGGCATATTTACAAGTTCAACTTCCGCATTATCGTAATTGGTTATACTTATTACTGCCACTCGTTCATCGAAAGGATTAAGTGCAAGATTTTGCAAAGCAGTTCTTCTCATTATTTTGATTTTCATTAAATCACCACCTTGTATACATTATATCACAAAATTCGACAAATTTATATACTTATTTTCAAGTTTTGTGAGGTGTAGTCATATTGATACACCTCAACAGTTACTTTTACCGTGTCCGTATTTCCAGGACGCGGTTATTTCTTATATTTCTCGTCCATAATGTTGCCAAGGTCGAAGTGGGCATTGCAATCGAGGACATTAGCAATATATAAACAATTAGAATTCTTTAGTTACAAAACGATTTCTACTATATATTGCTATGTTTTTTATTTGATGCTTTTCTTGATCATCAATATTGTAATTTAAAACAAAATCAAGATCTTCTTTCCATTTTTGACGTGCCAATTCATTGCCATTTTTATTACCATTAACTTCAACAAACCATCTCAAAAGTTGAATTATAGATTTCTTGGTCATTCCTCCGCTTTCTATACAACTTTGAATTATTAATTGTCTTTCTGATTGAGATAAATCGTCAGATTGATTAACAGAATAACCACATAATCTTAAAGGAGATTCTTCTGCTAAACTATATCCTATATTATAGAAATCATCATTTTTAGACAATTTAATATTGCCAAGTATTGGGCCATACACCTCACGATAATGCTTATAAATGTCATAATGAATGAAGTATTTCTTACAATCACTACAGTATGACACATTTAATTTTATATCTTTGCCATATTTATTTATCATAATTGCAGTAGCTTGCTTAATTGAATGATGATCTCGCTCACATTTCAGCAATCCTTTATGTACATATAGTGTATCATCGGAATACGTTGATACAATACCATTATGAGCACCAGACTCAACTATATCGGATACAATACCTTCACACTCTTCCAACAACTCCTCTTCTTTTTGCAGTTCCAACGACTTTTTAAGCCACTCTTGACACTTTTCATGCCATCTGTGTTTAGCACCAATGGTAGTTTCTCCATCAAGGACAGCAAATTTAGGAACTCTCCTTTCGTTAGCTTCAATTTGTATTCTACAATTAGCACGATCTGATTGAATTTTATTATATAAATATTTCAACTCTAATTCAGATAATTTAGCCATTTTGTTTGAATAATCTAAATGAAATAAGTATGGTATATCATCAGGCATTACAAAATAAACATTATATCTTAATGACAAATACCAATCAATAGAAAGTCCCGTGAGTTGTCTTTCAACTTCAAGTCTAAAATCATCAAATTTATTTATCAAAGTCACTCCAGGGCATTTTTCATCATCACAAACAAATGGATAGTATCTTAATTCCGCTGGGAGTTCAAGTGTTTGTATATCGATTGGATTATCACTCCACACTCGAGCTAAATTATTTTCCACACAAAAATCATACAGTTTGACCCATACTACTTTAGCTTCTTTTTTTATATTAGAAGAAAGTAACATATATTCATCAAGAAAAAGTTCTCCATAAAGTTGTTTTATAAGAGAAAAATATATATTTATTTTTTCATCAGTAAGACCAATGCTTTTTAATTCGTCAATTGAACTTGGTCTTTTTCTTATTGTTTCAAGAGAATATGCTTCCGAATATAAATCATATAACCCGAAACCGCCAATTCTTGCAGCTCTGTTGCTCATATTTTACTCCTTTTTCAATTTATAATTTCAAGTTATTATATCACTAAACAAGAATATTTGCAACAAGTTAATTATTTTTTATATTCCGCTATCCCCCTTATACTCCTTTTAGTTTGTAAAAAATAGCATTGGAAATATATTATTTTCAAAAACCACTTTACATTCTCGCTTACTCATATAATAATTGTCAGCACGACAGTTAGGTGTGATTGCGAGAAAAACGACAAATTATGCATAAATTTATTGTTAAAAAAACTTGATATCATTAATATTTTTCTCAAAAAAACGAAAAAATTTTTTTCAAAAAATTTGAAAACGGAGCAAAACCCCTTGACATTCGCATTTTTATCGAGTACAATATTAATAGGGTTAGAGAGTTAACTCTATAGCATAGTTTTCTTTTTAAGGATAACTATGCTTTTTTGTTTCTTAGCATATGTTTCCTAAAAAAGAAATTAAAACAATTTTATATGAAGAAAGGAAAAAAACTATGACACAGAAACAAACCAACTCTCACCCCGAGCTCCCTATGCTCATCGCCGTAAAAGATGCTCAAAAAATGGGCATCACAAAGAATGGCTTTTATGCCATCGCTCACGACCACTCCGAACTCACCGTCGGTATCAGAGGTAGACTTTACCTCAAAAGAGATCAGCTTCTCTCTTGGATCAACCTTGGTGGAGACCTTAAACTCGGAAAGGAGTGTGCGTAATTGATGCCAAACAAAACACCTCACGCAATCATCAGACCCTGCCCCAACGGAAGATGGGAAGTTCGTTACGTAAATTCTCACAAAGCAAACCCCAAAGCTTTCTACACCCAAAAGGAAGCACTCTTGTTCAAAACTCAGTTTTTGAATTCACATGCAATGGATATGATCTCAGAAAAATCCAATCTTAATTGGAGAAAGGAGAGTGCTTAATATGGCTACCAAAAGCATTAAAGCCGGCAACGGTGAAGGCAGTATCCGAAAGACAAAAAACGGAAAGTGGGAAGTTCGTTTTACGAAGTCTTACGATCCCGACACTCGCAAACAAAAGACGGGAAGCAAGACTTTTGATAAAAAAGCCGACGCCATCGAATTCAAACTTAAAGTTTTGAATGCCATTAACGATGGCACTTATGTCTCTCCTAACAAGCAAACTGTTCGTGAGTTTTTAATTTTCTATATGAAAACTTACACAATGCATATGTCTCCCCTTGGCAGAAAAGCTTATGAGGATCGCATTCGTCTCCACATTGTACCGTTTCTCGGTGATGTACCACTTTGCAAATTAACCCGTGAAAAGGTACAGGAATTTGCAAATCATTTGATCACAAAGAAATCCAAGTCAGGAAAACCACTTTCTGAAAAAACTATTAGAGAGATCCACGCGGTTTTGCGCAAGGCTCTCAATGTTGCGGTAGACTTAAATCGCATCAAAATAAATCCTGCTACCCTCACCCACCTTCCAAAAGTGGTTGATAAAGAGATAATTCCTTTGGAATTTAATGAAGTTGTAGCCCTTCTCAAAGAAGCAGAGGCGGATAGATTTAGCAAATTGATTTCGTTCTGTTTGTTTACAGGTATGAGACAGGGCGAAATTGTCGGGTTGACTTGGGATTGTATAGACTGGGATAAGAAGCTTATCCACGTTAGAAAACAGCTGTACAGAAAAAAGAAGATGCACTATGTTGAAGTTCAAGACGATCAGCCAGAGTTGAAATATGCTTTTGGTCCTGTTAAACACAAGCAAATGAGAAAAATCACTGTTGGAGACGAAATTATCAATCTTTTGAAAGAAAGATACGAGGAACAAAAAAAGCAAAGAGAAATCGCTCAAGATTTGTGGCACGAACCTTTCCCTGGACTTGTTTTTGAAGATGAGTATGGCCGAAACATATCCCACAACACACTTTACAAGCACTACAAAAGAGTTGTAGCAGCTATTGGAAAGCCTGAAGAGTATTTTCACGGATTGCGTCATAATCACGCTATCATCTCTTTTGACAATGGTGACGACTACACCACCGTCAAAAATAGATTAGGGCACTCAGAGGCTAGCACTACGTGGCATTATTACGATGGATTGAGCCAAATCAGAGTTACCAAAAGCGCCGACAACTTTGATAAATACATCAAATCTGTCAAAGAGCAAATGTAGAAAAAAGAAGACCACATCGTCAAGTGTGGTCTTCTTTTTTGTGCGTATTTTTGCCCCATACACTCCCCATACGCGCCCCATACAAAAACGAAAAGTTTTGGTAAATACGTGAAAAATAGGACAAAATAGCACCAAAATGGCCATTTTTATGACAAATATGACCATTTTGATCAACCTAATAAATTTCAAATCTCTCCTTCTCCGCCAAAAAGAAAAAGCAGACCTTGTGTCTGCTTTTTCTTTTTGCTTGAATTGTGATATTTAAATTCGTAGGAGCGACGGGCGGCGCGAGGGCTTCGAGTTCGACCGCTGCCAGTGGCAGATGAAGGGAGAACGAGAAGGGAGAAAATAAGGAGTGTCGGGCGTGTGCTTTAGCATACACCCGAGACGACTATATTTTCGAGTGGGACTATGTTCGCACTTGTTATATTAAACACCGACTATGCGACGCGAGTGGGCGGCAAAGCCGATTCAAATCGCATTCTTCACCAAAAAAAACTAAACCTCAAATCGCCCTATTTACATTTTGGAGATTATGTGATATAATGAAATTGATTATAAAACTAATCGATAAACTTGAATTTGAAAGGATGGTTAATATGGATGTAATAACACATTACGATTTACTGATAGACGAAAACAACGATCCGTTTCAAGATTCTCCTGTTTTGCAAGAATATATGTGCAAATGGGATGGTAAGCCATTTTTAGAAGCATTGGAACTTACCAAAGAAAAATCAGTTTTGGAAATTGGCATAGGAACAGGAAGAATTGCTGTTAAGGTAGTTCCACACTGTTTCAAGTTGACGGGCATTGATGTTTCTCCCAAAACCATTGAGCGAGCAAAAGATAACCTAAAAGAATACAGCAATATTTCTTTCATATGTGGCGATTTTAACGGTTATGAATTCAGCGAAACATTCGATGTTATATATTCCTCCCTTACAATGATGCACTTCAAAAACAAAGCAAATGTCATTACCAAAATCGATAAATTGTTAAATGGTAATGGTATCTTTTGCTTATCTATTGATAAGAACCAAACCGAATATATTGATATGGGAACTCGCAAAATCAAGGTGTATCCCGACACTCTAAATAATATAACATCGCTCATCGGTACAACCTCAATGTCGCTTGTAAAAGTAATTGAAACCGATAACGCATACATTATTGTAAGTGTAAAAAATTCATCAAATCCCAATTTGTCGAGCTAATAATATAAAAATACATTCTCTGCATTCCATCTCGCATTTTGAGCGTCAACAATTTATGAAAGGATTTAACAATGAACAATTTTACGATACGTTTAGAAACAGATAAAGATTATAGAGCAGTAGAAGAACTCACTCGCGAGGCGTTTTGGAACGTCTATAAACCCGGTGCCGACGAGCATTATTACGTTCATATGATGCGCTCGCATCCCGATTTCATTCCCGAGCTTGCTTTTGTACTTGAAAAAGATGGCAAAATTATCGGAAACATTATGTACACAAAGGCGTGGCTCGAGGACGAGCACGGTGAGAAAAAGGAAATTCTCTCATTTGGACCACTATGCGTTTCCCCGGAATATCAAAGGCAGAAGCTCGGCAAGATACTGATTGAGCATTCCTTCGACATAGCACGTAAGATGGGTTACGATGTGAATATCAATTTCGGCAATCCCGGAAACTATGTCAGCCGTGGATTTGTGAGTTGCAAAAAGAAGAACGTCAGCTTTATTGTGGACGGTAACTTCCCTACCGCGCTTCTCGTTTGCGAGCTCGTTCCGGGCGCACTTGACGACAAAAAGTGGATGTACATTCCATCTACCGCTGCCGACTGTTGTGAGGACACCGCCGCTGTAGAAACCTTTGATTCGACCTTCCCGCAAAAAGAAAAAGCGTGGAGACCGAGTCAGGAGGAGTTCTATATCTATAGAAATTCTTCAGTCGTAAGATAAACGTAAAGACGCCGCTGAGGTTTCGTGAGATTCCTCGGCGGTTGTTTTTCTTTGCTTGTTGCGACGCAAATTTTGAGGGATGGCGGTTTGTTTTCCGTCATCCCTTTACT
>JAZKZP010000052.1:0-20214 GCA_045612715.1 Eubacteriales bacterium | reverse complement strand
TAAATTGGGATTTATCTGTGCCTTCCCCTGAGGGGAAGGGGGACCACGCAAGTGGTGGATGAGGGGATCGAAGTCTGTGCAAACAATCGTCTTTCTCGACAGCATTTCGTTTACAAAATAAAAGAAATTACTTGAAAAATCAAGGATTTTGTTTTACGAGAAAGTCGTTAGTATAAACTAAATGGTGTTCCCCTCATCCGTCAGGCATTCGCCTGCCACCTTCCCCTCAGGGGAAGGCTAACTGTTAGATAAATCAAAATTTGAACATTTTTTTAAAAACCACTTGCTTTTTTTTATATTTATGATATAATCTTAATGTTAAAATAAATAAACCCCAATAAAAACTATGATGAAGCTTGATTTTATCGCTCGGTTTTTACAGAGAGAGTCGCCTCGGCTGTAAGCGACTTAAAATCGGATAAATATCGTTTCCCTTCGGAGTTGGTGCGGTGAATTTTTCAGTAGTCGCTCCCGTGTGCTCGCGTTAAGAGTATCAAAGTGTTGGCTTTGTAAGTGTATTAGCTTAGCTAAAAATACGGGTGGTACCACGTGCGCTATGCGCCTCGTCCTGTTCTTTGGATGGGGCGCTTTTTATTTTGACCTACTTTTTTGAGGAAAAAGTAGGCAAAAACCTTTTAAAAGCTTCGCGGTTGTAACTATGAAGTTTGCGAAAGCTCCCCAACAAATCAAAACTTGTAATCAAAAAATATTTATATAAAACAATTCAAACATTTCATATTTCGAAAGGAAAGACAAAATGAAAGAAACTTTGAAAAAAATCAAAGAAGAAGCTCTCTCTGCTATTGCCGCTGACGATTGCGACCTTGAAGCGCTCCGCATTCAGTATCTCGGCAAAAAGGGTGAGCTCACAGCAGTTCTTCGTGGAATGGGTAAGCTTACTCCCGAAGAGCGCCCCGTTATCGGTCAGCTTGCGAATGAAGTTCGCGAAGAAATCGAGAACGCAATGAAAGAAAAACAGACAGAACTTAAGGCAAAAGCTCTTGAAAAGGCACTTGTAGCAGAAAAGCTCGACGTTACAATGCCCGCAAAAGTGCCCGTAAGAGGACATCTCCACCCCCTTACAAAAATGCAGCGTGAGCTTGAGGACATCTTTATCGGTATGGGTTACACCATCGCTGAAGGCCCTGAGGTTGAGTATGACTACTACAATTTCCAAGCGCTCAATATCCCTGAAAATCACCCTGCTCGTGATACTCAGGATACATTCTACATCACAGAAAAAATTCTTCTTCGTTCACAAACATCTCCCGTTCAGGCGAGAGTTATGGAACAGCAGAAGCCCCCTATTCGCATAGTTTCTCCCGGTCGCGTTTACCGTTCCGACGCTATGGATGCTACTCACTCTCCCCTCTTCCATCAGTTTGAGGGACTTGTTGTTGACAAGGGCATCACAATGGGTAACCTTAAGAGCACACTTGAGGAATTTGCTAAAAAGACCTTCGGTGAAGAAACAAAGGTTCGCTTCCGTCCTCACCACTTCCCATTCACAGAACCCTCTGCCGAGGTTGACGTTTCTTGCTTCGCTTGTGGTGGCAAGGGTTGCCGTCTTTGCAAGGGCGAGGGCTGGATTGAAATTCTTGGTGCAGGTATGGTTCATCCCAACGTGCTTCGCAACTGCGGAATCGACCCCGAAGAATACAGTGGCTTCGCTTTCGGTATGGGCGTTGAAAGAATTTTGATGCTCAAGTACCACGTTAACGATATTCGTCTTCTTTATGAGAATGACGTACGCTTCTTGCATCAGTTTTAATAGGAGGTACGCGTAATGAATTTATCTATTAAATGGCTTAATGATTTCGTTAATACTGACGGAATTGAAATAAAAGAATATTGCGATAGAATGACCGACACAGGTTCAAAGGTTGAGGGTTATGAAAAGCTCGGTGAGGACGTGCAGAACGTTATCGTTGCTCGCGTTGAAAAGATGGCTCGCCACGAAAACAGTGACCACCTTTGGGTTTGTCAGGTTAACATTGGCGCAGAAACTGTACAGATAGTTACAGGTGCACAGAACGTTCACGAGGGTGATATCGTTCCTGCAGCAATTCCCGTAGCACACCTTCCCGGTGACATCACAATCAAACCCGGAAAACTCCGTGGAGTTGAGTCCTACGGTATGCTCTGCTCATACCACGAGCTCGGTCTTACTGAACACGATATGCCCGGTTACGAGGGTGACGGAATCCTCATTCTCGGCGAAGAATTTGCTGAATATATCGGCAAGGACGTGCGCGATGCTCTCCTTCTTCGTGACACAAGCGTTGAATTTGAAATCACTTCAAACCGTCCCGATTGTCTTTCTGTTATCGGTCTTGCAAGAGAAACCGCAGTTAGCTTCAACCGTCCTTGGACATGCCCTGCTCCTGTAGTTAAAGGCGCAAATGACGGCGACAACGTTGAAAACTATATCAAGGTTGCAGTTGAAGACAGCGACCTCTGTGCAAGATACTCAGCAAAGGTTGTTAAGAATGTAAAAATCGCTCCCTCTCCTCTTTGGATGAGAATGCGACTTCGCGCAAGCGGTGTTCGTCCAATCAACAATATCGTTGACATTACAAACTACGTTATGCTTGAATACGGTCAGCCCATGCACGCATTTGACTATTCTTGCCTTTCAGGCGCTGAAATCAAGGTGCGCAGAGCAAATGACGGTGAAAACTTCGTTTCTCTTGACTCCAAAGAACACACACTTGACTCCACAATGCTCGTAATTGCCGACCAAAACAAAGCAGTTGCACTTGCAGGTGTTATGGGTGGCGAAAACTCCGAAATCAAGGACGAAACTGTTACAGTTGTATTCGAAAGCGCTAACTTTGAGGGCGCATCTGTTCGTGTTACAGGTAAAAAGAACGGCATGAGAACAGAGTCCTCTGCTCGCTTCGAAAAGGGACTTGACCCCGAAAATACAATTCCCGCACTTCTTCGTGCTTGCGAACTCGTTGAGCTTCTCGGCGCAGGTGACGTTGTTGACGGTCTTATCGACGTATATCCAGGCAAGAAAGAGCCCGTTACACTTCCCCTTAACCCACAGGTTATCAACGAATTCCTCGGTGTTGAAATTTCCGAAGAGTTTATGATAGAAACTCTTGAAAAGCTCGAATGCAAGGTTGAAAACGGTGTTATCACAGTTCCATCTTTCAGAAATGACCTCACTTGCATGAACGATATTGCCGAGGAAATCATTAGAATTTACGGCTATAACGACATTAAATCTTCAAAGATTAAGGCAGAAAACACCGCAGGTGGAAGAACTCCCAAACAGCAGTTCAAGGTTGATGTATCTGACGCTCTTTGCGGAATGGGTCTTGACGAGATTACAACATTCTCATTCATCAGCCCTAGATATTATGATAAAATTAGACTTCCCGAGGACGAAAACGTAAGACGTTCAATCGTTATCTCCAACCCCCTTGGTGAAGATACAAGTATTATGCGTGTTACTGCTCTTCCCTCAATGATGGAAGCACTTGCACTCAACAATAACATGGGTAACGAAGATGTTTGCCTCTATGAAATGGGCAATATCTACATTCCTGCGGCAGAGGAAGATGACCTTCCTTGCGAAAGTAACGTTCTCACACTCGGTATGTACGGAAACGTTGATTTCTATACAATGAAGGGTGTAATTGAAGGCGCTTTGGCTCTTGGCAGAATTAAGGGTGTTACCTATGAAGCAGTTACTGACAACGCAACTTTCCATCCCGGTCGTTGCGCTCGCATTCTTGCCGCAGATGGCGAATTCCTTGGAATTTTCGGTCAGCTTCATCCTCTCACAGCACAGAATTACGGATTTAATGCTCCTGTTTATGCTGCAGAGCTTGATTTTGACTCCATTTTCGAGCATTGCGACGGCATGATTGAGTATAAGCCACTTCCCAAGTTCCCCGCATCCACTCGTGACTTCTCATTCGTTTGTGATGAGGCACTTGAGGTTGGTAAGCTCTCTGCCCTTATTGCAAAGGCAGGCGGCAAGCTTGTTGAAGACGTTAAGCTCTTTGACATCTACCGTGGCACACAGCTTGGCGAGGGCAAGAAGTCAGTTTCCTTCCGTGTAACTCTCCGCGCAAGCGATAGAACACTCACAGTTGAAGAAGCAGATAAGGTAAGCGGAAAGATTCTTTCCTCTCTCGAACATCAGCTCGGCTTGACTCTTAGAAAATAAGACAAAATTTTAGGGACTCCAAACGGAGTCCCTTTTTGTTGGATAATTTTCTAAAAATACTCATAGTAGAATTAAAAGCGAATAATGCAAAAAAACTTGCATTATTAATTCTGCTACAAAGCGACTTAAAATCATTCAAAAATAAAGCTCAAATCATTTTTATATGTACGCATCTTTGTTTCATAGTTGTCAATTGTGGTTTTTAACTGTGAAAAAGAACCAGATGGAGATGTTGCAAACTCTAAATATGATGATACTTCTGAATAATAAGATTTAAGAGTAGGATAACCTGTATAATCTTGATATTCTGATGTAACTTCTTTCAAACTGTTTTTAGCTTGTAACAAGTGATCCTCTGCCTGTTTATATACTCCTTTTTGTTGTAACGCATATTTAACTACATAAACAGCATAATCAAATTCTTCTAATAAGTAGTAATTTGAAGAACTGTAACCTAATGACTCCAATGCTTCCTCAACTTCAGAAGATGTTAAATCCGTCTTATTAGCAAAAGCATTTATCATTCTATAACTAGAACTATAATCATCTGCCTCATATATAGCAAAAAACCATGCATTATATATAGAATCCATAATATCTACACAAAGTTCATGAGCTGAAACCAAATTTTCATATGCTTTATTTGCATTTTCAAATTCAGTTTCTTTAGGGTTGTTATTAGATACATTTGAATTGGGATTATCAAGTGCAGAACCATTATTTGATCCATTAGATGTTCCCAACAAAATCGCTACAACTAATGCAGCTACCACCACTATCGCAACAACTATTATAAGAATTTTCTTATTGAATTTATTAGTTGATTTATGATAGTTTGATGTACTAGCAAACTGATTGGGTGCTTGATATTCGTTGCTGTTACTGATATGAGTAGAAGTTTCATTTTCCAATGCATTATCAATAACCGTAGTCGCTTCTACTGATTCACCACATTTAGCACAAAACTTTGCGCCTTCTTCCATTTGTTGTCCACAATGTTTACAAAACATATTTTTCTCCTTTTCTTTTCGGTGAAAATTAAAAAGGTGCAGCAACCAAAGTTACCGCACCGAAAAACGCAAACTCCGATTGCTGCTACACAAACTAAAGATAGAATCACAGTATTAACTGCCATAACCATTTAGATAGGATTCGCGCTTTTACCAAATTCAATTAAATGATTATGACCAAAAAAGGGTATAGTTATCCCAAAAGGAAAAATACCGCAATTCTAACTATTCAGTTTGTGTAGCATAATAATTCTATCACTTTGCGAGAAAAATGTCAATAGTTAATTTTTCTTGGGTGATCAATTGTGATTTATGGTGGAGTTTGAAAATATATCTCTGTTTGGGGTACGGGTGCACGGAGTGCCCCCCTACAATGAATATCAAAAGTTTCATAGCCAGATTATAAACATATTACAAACTAAATGGCTACAATTTGATAAACAAAATATATCAAACTCCGTATGGAGAGCACTCCATACTCCCACTCTTAAAGAAATGTAACTCCCCTATAAATCAAAATTTGAAAGATAAATGGTTAGTTACTTTTTTTACAACAGGTCGTCGGGGACGTCGACCCCTACGGTTTTATGCTTATTTTACGGGGAAAAACGCGAAGCTGATTAAAAGTTTTTTGCTTACTTTTTTTCAAAAAAGTAAGCGATAAATCAAAATTTGAAATAAACACCAAAGTTCAGCACAAAAACAAAGAAAAACGTTAATATATTTTGTTATTCTCTATTGATAAATTATTTTTTTTATGTTATAATATTATGATTATTTATAATTTGGAGGAATTATGGAGATAATTACTCTTTCAAGCGCTGGTTTTTCTTCAAATTGCTACATCGTTCACAATGGTAATGAAGCGTTTGTAGTTGACCCATCAATTTCCGAAAAAAAGATACTTTCAAAACTTAAAGAGAAAAATTTGTCTTTAAAAGGCATATTACTTACACACGGTCATTTCGACCACATTTGGTGCGCACAGCAGTTGAGAGATGAAACAAAATCTCCGCTTTACGTTCACGAGCTTGACAATGAAATGCTCACCGACGCACGCAAAAACGCATATCGCACATTCACGGGAATGAATTTTGTCATCAAGGAGGCGGATATTTTGCTCAAAGATGGCGACCTGCTTTCACTCGGTGACGAGCAAATCAAGGTTTTGCACACTCCCGGGCACACTAAAGGGTCTGTGTGCTATGATACAGGCGATTCCTTTCTCACAGGCGACACGATTTTCGCAGAGGGCTTTGGCAGATGCGACCTCTATGGTGGCGATATGAATGAGCTTAAAAATTCAATTCAAATGCTCACCAAAATGGCAGAGAGCGAAAACCGTTGGCTCTACCCTGGTCACGGTGACAGTTCCACTTTAAGACAAGCAACAGAAAGACTAAAATATTATTTTTGATATACAACCGAAAGGATTTTATAAATATGGATTACAAACTTTTAGCAGATTTACTTTTTCCGCACGTGACAAAAACGCCTGAAGAAGTTGAAGCAGAATATCCTGCACGTCAGCTTCCTGAAGGCGCAAAGGTTACACGTTTTGCGCCCAGCCCCACAGGTTTTGTACATTTCGGCGGACTTTTCCCCACACTCGTTGGCGAGCGTCTTGCTCATCAGAGTGGCGGTGTATTCTACCTTAGAATTGAAGATACTGACGCAAAGCGCGAGGTTGCAGGTGCGGCAGAAAGTCTTATTAAAACATTTAACTACTACGGAATCAACTTCGACGAGGGTGCTATTCTTGATGAAAACGGAAACCTCACCGACTGTGGCAACTATGGCCCTTACAAGCAGTCAAAGAGAGATGACATCTATCACGTTTTCGCTAAAAAGCTCGTTGCTGAAGGCAAGGCATATCCCGTTTTCACAACTAAAGAGGAGCTTGAAGCTCTTAATGCAGTAGATAAAAAGGCAGAGGTTAAGTCAAAGGACTGGCACGAGGACAATGGTGAGCAAAGAGAAGAAATGCTCAAGAACAGAAACTTCACTATTGAAGAAGTTAAAGCGCATCTTGAAGCGGGAGATCCCTTCGTTCTTCGTATGCTCTCTGACGGCGACCCCGACAAGAAGATTAAGTTCAACGACCTTATAAAAGGCGACCGTGAATTGCCTGAAAATGACCGTGACGAAGTTCTTTTAAAGAGTGACGGTGTTCCCTCTTACCACTTTGCTCACGCAATCGACGATCACCTTATGGGAACAACTCACGTTATCCGTGGTGACGAATGGTATGCGAGCTTGTCAAGACACATTATGCTTTTCAGATACCTTGGATTTAAACTCCCCAAGTATGCTCACATCTCCCCCATTATGCAGATGGGTGAAAACGGCTCAAAGAAGAAATTCTCAAAGCGTGACCTTGGTTCTAATATGGAATACTATCGTGAGCTTGGCTACGATAAGGATTGTGTTGTTGAATACGTTATGACACTTCTCAACTCCAACTACGAGGACTGGCACGCACAAAATCCCGACAAAAAATACACCGACTTCCCCTTCTCACTTAAGAAGATGTCAAGCTCAGGTTGTCTTTATGATATAAATAAGCTCACAGACGTTTCAAAGAACGTTATCTCCAGAATGGATGCTGAAACTGTTTATGAAAGACTTCTTGACTGGGCACAGGAATTTGATACCGAATTTGCTACACTTCTTCGTGAAAATGAAGAAATGTCAAAGAAGATTCTTGCAATCGGACGTGGTGGCAAGAAGCCAAGAAAAGACCTTGCAAAATGGTCTGATGCAAGAGATTATATGGGCTTCTTCTTCGCTCCCTTGTTTGAAATCAAAGAGGAATATCCCGAAAACTTCAAGGTTGAGGATATTAAGAAATCTCTTGAGCTTTTCAAAGCAGGATATGACTATTCCGACGATATGAACTCATGGTTTGAAAAGATAAAAGCAATCGCAACTGAAATCGGATTTGCAGCAGATATGAAGGAATATAAGGCAAATCCCGAAGCTTTTGGTGGCAATGTTGCAGACGTTTCAATGTTCATTCGAGTTGCGGTTACGGGTAAGACAAACGCACCCGACCTTTACACAGTAATGCAGATAATCGGCTATGACGAAACAATAGCAAGAATTGACGCTATGCTTGCAAAATTTTAATTTTGAGAGGTAAACAAAATGTCAGAAATCACTTCTAACTTTATACACGATATAATTGACGCAGACCTTGCGGAAAATCCCGATATAAAGATAATCACTCGCTTCCCTCCCGAGCCCAACGGATACCTTCACATCGGCTCTGCAAAAGCGATTATGATTAACTACGAAACAGCTAAAAAATATGGCGGTAAGTTCAATCTTCGTTATGATGACACAAACCCCGCAAAAGAAGACAACGAGTACGTTGAATCTATCTATGAGGAGCTTCATTGGCTCGGTGCAATTCCAAGGGGCGGCATCTACTTCGGCTTCGACTATTTTGATAAGTGCTACGAATTCGCTATTAAACTCATCAAGGAGGGCAAGGCATACGTTTGCGACCTTACTGCAGAAGAAATGAGAGAATATCGCGGAACGCTCACACAGGCAGGTAAGGAAAGCCCCTATAGAAACCGTAGCGTTGAAGAAAACCTTGATTTGTTCGAAAGAATGAAGAATGGCGAATTTGCAGACGGTACACACACTCTCCGTGCAAAAATTGATATGGCATCTCCCAATATCAACATGCGTGACCCTGCAATCTACAGAATCGTTCACACAAGTCATCACCGTCAGGGAGATAAATGGTGCATCTATCCCCTTTATGACTACGCACATCCCATTCAGGACGCACTTGAGGGTATCACATACTCCCTTTGCTCACTTGAATTTGAAAATCACCGTCCCCTTTACGAGTGGGTAATCAATAACATCGGCATTGACAACAAGCCCAATCCTAAGCAGAGAGAGTTTGCTCGTCTTAACGTTACTCACACAGTAATGAGCAAGAGATATCTTCGTTACCTTGTTGAAAACAATATGGTTGACGGTTGGGACGACCCCCGTTTGCCCACAATCTGTGCACTTAGAAGACGTGGTTATACACCTTCTTCAATCTTCAATTTCGTAAGAAGCGCAGGCGTTGCAAAGGCAAACTCACTTGTTGACATCGAAATGCTTGAGCATTGCATCCGTGAGGAGCTTAATGCTACTGCAAACAGAAGAATTTGCGTTAAGAATCCTATTAAGGTTGTTGTTACTAACTATCCCGAAGATAAGGTTGAATACTTTGATGTTCCCAACAATCCTTCAGTTGAGGGTGCGGGCACAAGAGCAGTTGCATTCACTCGTGAGCTTTACATTGACGAGAGTGACTTCGCTGAAGTTCCCCCGCCAAAATTCTTCCGTATGAAGCCCGATGGTGAGGTTCGTCTTATGGGTTCATATATCGTTAAGTGCAACGAAATCATCAAGAACGAGGACGGAACAGTTAAGGAAATTCATTGTACAGCAGACCTTGAAACAAGAAACGGTATGCCCGTTGACGGTAGAAAGATTAAGGGTACAATCCATTGGCTCTCTGCAAAATATTGCGAAGAAGCAACCCTTATGCTCTACGGTAATCTCTTTACAATCGAAAATACAAACGATATCCCCGAGGACAAGACATATAACGATTATCTCAACCCCAATTCTCTTATCAAGGTTGAACATTGCAAGGTTGAGCCCTCACTCCTTGAAGCAAAGGCAGGAGAAAAATTCCAGTTCGTTCGAGATGGTTACTATTGCAAGGACTCTAAATACGAAAACACATTTAACCGTGTTGTAGGTCTTAAGGATTCGTTCCCTAAAAAATAAGAATAAAAAAGGAGAATATTATGCCTGAATTCATTACACAAAACCCAATTCTTTGTGCCGTAATTGCTTACGTTGCAATCGTTTCCCTTATTTCAATCATCGTTACAATATTTGATAAGAAGATTGCAGGAACAGGCAAACGCAGAATTCCCGAAGCAACACTCCTTATGTGGTCAGCGCTTGGCGGCTCTGCTGCAATGCTTCTCACAATGTTCGCAATCAGACATAAGACACAGCATAAGAAGTTTATGATTGGTATTCCCCTTATCATAATTCTTCAAGCGATAGCAATCTATTTCGTATTAACAAATTTTGTTTTCTAAATTAAAATAACAGAGCGAGGGTAATGCCTCGCTCTGTTTTTGTTTGTAAAGATAAATTGGGATCTATCGGGATGTTTGCAAGTTTTAGATTTATTTGCATTTTTTGTTGTAGGGACAGGCGTCCCCGACTGTCCGTAATGATGGCTTAATGCCCATCTTCACGGATTCACACAAGCTAAATCTTGTATTTTTATATAAAAGCAACTTTACTTTTGGAACGGACAGTCGGGGACGCCTGTCCCTACAACAACGTACAATGCGTAGACGTATCGTTCTAACAAACTCCCTCACAAATCAAAATTTGAAATCCCTATTTTTCATATTTTCCTTTGTATTATCATATATTTTATAAAAACACAAAACGGAGAAAAATATGAAAAATAAAAGAACAGTTATTCATCATAGCAAAAAAAGTCCTGCGAAAATGGAAGGCACACTTGATACCGCGTTAAAAAGCTCGTTTTTAGGAATCCTCATATCAGCCGGAATTGGACTTGCGCTCCTTTTTGCCAGCACCGCAGCGGCTCTAATGACTGACGACCCCACGGCGTTTGTAGAACCTGTAGGATTCATTTCAATATTTGTTACGTCTTTCCTTGGGGGATTTGTATGCTCCAAGCTCGATAAACGCTCGCCCTATCTTGTCAGTATCCTCTGTGGCGCAGAATTTGTAATACTATCAATGCTCTTTTCACTCGCACTCCCCCACACACTCGCATCGGGTATGAATATATGGATAAGACTCTCCCTGCATGCGCTCTCCTTCGCGTTATTCCCTCTCGGCACTCTCGTCACCGTTAAGGCGTCCAAACCCAAACGAAACAAAGTGAGAAAAAGAAGATAGGAAAAGCACCCCAAGGGGTGCTTTTTCTATCTTTGACTTTTATATTTATATTCTCCGTCACTACATTGAATTGTATAAGTGTACACGAAACCCTGATTAAGAGAATTATTCTGCTCGTGAATTTTTGACCATTCTGCCTTAGTTCCCTTATAGTAATAGGTTATGCTATATAGTTCAATAACATCGTATCCAATTTTCTCAATTCCTCGAGGGAACGTGATACTCGTAATTGCCGTTCGAGTGAAAACTCTGTTACCTAAAATTTTCAGATTATCACCAAGTGTAACTTGGGATAATTTTTCGCAACCGTAAAATGCAAAATCACAAATTTCTTTTACACCCGAACCAATTTTCACCGACTCAAGCGACGTACAATTAGAAAAAGCATTAGATTTCAAAATCTGCACACTATTCGGAATAGTTAAGCTAATCAATGATTCGCAATTTTCAAATGCAGATTGACATATTTCTGTCACCGATGTCGCAATTACTACACTTTTGAGATTTTTAGAGTTTACAAATGAGTAAGAGTCTATATAAATCACTCCGTTGGGAATTACAAAGCTTTCATAAGGCTTTCCTGCGGGATATTTTATAAGATGCTTCTTTGTGCTATCATATAGAACACCGTCAACGGAACAAAAGCTCTTATTATTTTTGTTTACCTCGATGTTTTCAAGAGAGGTGCAATCCTTCATATCCATAGCATCTATATATTTCACTGACTGTGGAATATATAGATATTTCAACGATGTGCAACCAGCAAACATATTGTCTATTTCTTCAACTCCAAGACCAAGCTTAACGCTTTCAAGCGCAGAGCATCCCATAAACAGTCTGCTGTTATCATCAATTTCAACATAATCGTTAATAGTCACAGATTTCAGATACTTATTACCGCCAAAAGCAAGCGACTTGATTTCTTTGATTTCTTCAGTAGTAGTATATATCTCGTCGGTTTTTCCCGCAGGATATGCAATCAGCACCGTTCCGTCCTTGGAACGAAGCTCACCGTCTATCACAGTATAATTGGGATTGTTTTCGTCAATACGGAAGCTCTCAAGAGAGTGACATCCGTAGAACACACCCAAATCTGCAATTTCAACTACACCGGCAGGTATATAAATATCATTTAAAGAGCTACACTCACCAAATGCAGATTCACCAATGTGAGTAACCGAATCGGGTATTTCAATGCTTTGAAGCGCAGAGCAACCGTAAAACATTCTCTCAGGTATTGCTTTAAGAGTTGACGGCAATCTAACATTCTCAAGCGATTTGCATTCATAAAACGACATATATGTGTTCGCATCGAGTGTGTCAGGTAAATAAACCTCTTTTAAAGAATAGCATCCCTCAATAGCACTGTAATTTATCTGCTCTACACCTTCTTCTAACACAAGAGTTTCAAGAGAAGTACAACCTGCAAAGGCATATTGAGGAATTACCTTAATTCCACCGGGAATAGTTAAACTCTTTAATTTCTGACACCCCTCAAATGCATTATCTGCCATCACCTTAGTGTCGGGATGTATAACACATTCAGAAATATCGGAGCCATCCATATCGTAAGGAGGAGTTGGCGGGGTTTCCTTTTCAACATCATTCACACCAGAGTCAATTTTATAGCTCATCTCATCTGCAGTTTCAATATATTTAGGTTTGATGAAAGCAAAATAGGGATTATTCTCTGTCCCGAGATAAAGCCCGTTACCGTATTCGTTATATTTAAGATTTTTAGAAGCATTTTCATAAAAATCTCTGTATATATGCTCAATAGTTTCGGGAAGAATTAGAGTTTCGTAAATACTCGGAATCTCAAGCCAAGAGTCATCATTCAAGGATTTAACAGGCAAACCGTTATATTCAGCAGGAATCACAACGTGCTTCCCTGCCCAAACAGTAATATCTCTAACACCTTGAAACATAGGATTTCCATCGTAAAATTCAATTCCATCTTGAGTTTCGTTTGATGAACACGCAGAAAACACAAGCGTGGAAATCATAAATACCACCAAAATCTTGATCACGGATTTTTTCATATTATCTCCTTTCCGTTCAATACATATAATTCTATTCCGCAGAAATTTCCTTATCTATATCATCAAGACTGATTACTGAATCATATAAAATGTATATGTAATAATTATTGCGTAATTCCTCCCACTCTTCCAACGTTCCATCGTAATAAAGCACTTCAGTATGTGTACCCTCAAATATTGGCCAGCTTCCTTGTGTGAAATTCTTAGGAATAAAAATTTCATTAAGATCACCGCATTGGGCAAAAGCATAAGATCCAATATATTCGATATTTTCAGATATAACTAAAGAGATTAGAGATGTACATGCACTAAATGCATGATCACCAATATACTCAAGAGATTTTGGTAATTTTATAGACGAAATAGAAACACAACTTGAAAAAGCCATTTCATCTATTTTTTTCAATGTTTCAGGAAAATATATTTCTGATAATGACACACATTCTCTGAAAGCCTGTTCACCAATATATTCTAAATTTTCAGATAATGTTATTCTTTTCAGAGATGGAGAAAAAGCAAATGCCTCTTTACCTATTTCCTTCACTGAGTTCGGAATTACAATTGATTCCAAATAATCACAATCTTTAAACATTCCATCGGGAATTTTTTCCATACCATCGGCGAGTTCTATTTTTATCATTGATTCTCTGTTTAAAGCTTCCCCCAAGAAATATGCCGCTTTCTTTACAGTGCTTGGAATCAAGAGATATTCAAGTGAATCGCAATATAGGAAGGCTGAGCCTAAAATTTCTTCAACCCCCTCTTCGATTATAACCTCTTCTAAAGCAAAACACCCTGCAAAAGCTCCCACAGGAATTCTCTTTATAGTACCCGGAATTGTAATTGATTTCAGCTTTTTACAGCCTGCAAACGCTTCATTTGCAATAATCTTAGTATCGGGATGAAGCTTTAGTGTTGTGACATCAGTTTCATTAGGCAAATAGAGGGGCGGTGGCAATCCATCTTTTTCATTGGTGTCAATTTGATTGCCTAGATTATAGCTCATTTCTTCAGGATAATCGACTTCTTTTATCTTTATGAATGCAAAATACGGATTATCCTTTGTCCCAAGATAAAGTCCGTTATCGTATTCATTGTATTTGAGAAACTTTGAAGCTCCATAGTAAAAGTTTCTATTTATTGTCTTCAAAGTATCTGGCAAAATTAACGTTTGGTATATGGCAGGAAGCTCAAATAACGTTGAGTCGGTATCATTAAGCGAAGTAATAGGATGACCGTTATGCTCGGAGGGCAATTCCACATGCACTCCGGCAGAAATTGTAATATCATAAATAGATTGGTCATCAGTTGAAGAATTGTAATAAAATGCAAATCCGTCCTCCATATCTCTTCCATCGATACATGAAGAACAAAATATAGCCAACATTAGCACAATAAAAAGCAATGTGATTTTGAATTTCATCTTTGACATATTTCGTTTCCTCCTTAATGCTTATACCAAAATTATAACATCCTATACATATGTAGTCAACATTTTTATAAAAAAGTGTAATAAAAAACGAAAAAAGAGCTTATTTTTTTGAAAATAAGCTCAATTTTTTATAAATTATAAATTTTTTCTGCGTTTTTATAGGTGATTTCCGCAATTTCTTCGGGAGTTTTACCAAACACGGATGCAATCATTCCCACCGTATATTCAAGGTTGCCCGAATGGTTCATTTTACCACGGTTGGGGTGTGGCGCAAGATAGGGTGCATCCGTTTCAACGAGCAATCTGTCAAGTGGAATAGTTGAGAGCACCTCACGAACGCGACTTGCGTTTTTGAAGGTCACAACACCCGAAAATGAGATGTACCAACCGCGCTTGACGAGTTCTCTTGCCATCTCACTTGAACCGCTATAGCTATGGAAAATGCCCTTTACATTGGGGTATTTAAGTGCCATTTCGAAGCAATCACCATGCGCTTCTCTATCGTGAATTATGACGGGTAAGCCGTATTTTTCAGCCATCTGCATTTGACTCTCAAATACGTATCTCTGCTTCTCTTTAACCTCGTCGGTGAGGTTTTCAAGATGATAGTCAAATCCAATTTCACCAATGGCAACTATTTTGTTTTCTTTTCGCGCATTTTCGTCGCCAACACTCGCTTCAATTTCCGCAAGAGCCGAGTCGATATCGTCTATATAAAGACAATCCTCGGGATGAATGCCTGACGAAACGTACATTTTTTCGTATTTTTGAGCTTGGGCAATGCACTCTTTGAGATTGTCAGGGTTAGTTGCAATATTTACTATCGCACCAACATTCTCGGAAAATATCTTATTCAAAAGAGCATCCGCACCGCCATCATATTCATTAAACCACGCATCAAAATAGTGCGCATGTGAGTCAAAATATTTCATATTTTTTACCTTTTGATTATTTGAGATTTTGATTTATCGCGCACTATGTTAGCACAAACCCGTCTGTTTTTTTGCCCACTTTTTCAAAAGTGGCGCCCTGCGCGAAGGAGAGCCGCGCGGCTTGAGCGCATTCGCCCTTTTCTTTTTGCAAAGCTTTTTCTTTGGGGCTACTTCCTCAAAAGAAAAAGCGTCTAACAAGTCTTGCTATCTAAAAATAGTGCCACTAACTATAGCAACCACTTATCTTTTATCCACTTTTTCTTTGCAAGTATAGCCGCAAAGAAAAAGTTCCCAAAAAGAAACGGCGATTACAAGGGCTACGCGCCCTTGACTGCGCCACTACGCGTGGTGCGGTCGCTTTTGAAAAAGCGACGCAAAACAATCGTGCAAAGTGAGTGCGAACACATCGACAAATCCCAACTTAACTTCTATTTACATCTTCAAATAAAGGGGGAATTTCTTCCCCCTTATAAATTATCTAATTCTCTCGCCAAGGGGTGTTGCGTCATCAAGGAAGATTACTCTTACCTGTTCTTCACCACTTGCCAAAATCATACCGTTGGATTCAATTCCGCAAAGTGTTGCAGGTTTAAGGTTAGTAACAAGCACTACCTTCTTTCCAATAAGCTGGTCGGGAGTGTAGAATTTCGCAATGCCGGAAACAACCTGGCGCTGTTCATATCCCAAGTCAACCTTGAGTTTAAGAAGCTTCTTTGCCTTCGGTACGCTCTCGCATTCAAGAATCTTTGCAACGCGAAGTTCAACCTTCATAAAGTCCTCAATACCGATAAGCGCAAGACCTTCAGGCTTTTCAATCTTGGGTTCTTCCACCACAGGAGCAAATCTTGCCTTTCTCTTTTCTTCAAGTTCAGCGAGTTTCTTTTCCTCATCTACACGGGCAAAAAGAACCTTTGAGTCGCCAACACTCTTGCCTGATTCAATTCCACAGAACTGCGCAAGTGTACCAATAGAATCAAGTTCAGTTGCACTTGTGCCAAGCTCAGCGAAAATTTCTTCGCTTGTTGCAGGAATGAAAGGAGCAAGCATTACAGCGCCCCAACGGATTGTTTCAAGAAGATTGTAAAGAACTGTGCCAAGTCTTTCTCTCTTGCTCTCGTCCTTTGCAAGTACCCAAGGAGTTGTTTCGTCGATATACTTATTCGCTCTTGAGAACATTTCAAACACGGATGCAAGTGCATCTGCAAGATGGAAATCGTCCATAAGCGCGATGTAGCTTTCATACGCCTTAACGCAAGCTGTCTTAAGTTCATCATCAAGCGCATCAGGGCAAGTGGGAGCAAGAATTTCCTTTGAGAAATACTTCTTTTCCATATCAAGAGTACGCTTAACAAGGTTACCAAGGTTATTTACAAGGTCTGTGTTATATCTCTTAATAACTGATTCATAAGTAATTGAGCCGTCATTAGCATAGGGCATTTCAGAGAGCGCATAGTAACGAACTGCGTCAACTGAAAATTCGTCAGCAAGCTCGTCCGCGTAAATTACATTACCCTTGGACTTTGACATCTTGTCCATACCGAAGTTGAACCAAGGATGTCCAAATACCTTTTTGGGAAGCGGAACACCCATTGCCATAAGGAAGATGGGCCAATAAATAGTATGGAAACGAAGAATATCCTTACCAATAACGTGAACGTCGCAGGGCCAATATTTCTTGAACTGCTCGCTCTGTTCTTCAAGAGATTTATCGGGGTCGAAGCCGATTGCGGTAATATAGTTTGAAAGTGCATCAAGCCAAACGTAAGTTACGTGCTTTGTATCAAAGTCAACGGGAATACCCCATGTGAAAGAGGTACGGGACACGCAAAGGTCCTGAAGTCCACCCTCAACTTTAAGGAAGTTATTAACCATTTCCTTCTTTCTTGATTCGGGCTGAATAAATTCAGGATTTTCTTCGATGTGCTTCAAAAGTGCATCGGCATATTTGCTCATCTTGAAGAAATAAGCTTCTTCCTCTGCTCTTTTAACTTCGCGTCCGCAGTCGGGACATTTGCCACCCTCTGCCTGTGTTTCTGTAAAGAATGACTCACAGGGTGTGCAGTACCAGCCCTCGTATTTGCCCTTATAAATGTCGCCCTGTTCATAGAATTTCTTGAACATCTTCTGAACGGTGCGCTCGTGATAATCGTCTGTTGTGCGGATAAAGTAGTCATAGGAGGTGTTCATCTTATCCCAAACGCCCTTGATCTCGCCTGCCACTCCGTCAACGTATGCCTTCGGTGTGATGCCCGCTTCTTTTGCAAGATCCTCAATCTTCTGTCCGTGCTCGTCAGTACCTGTGCAGAAGAACACGTCAAAGCCACGCGCTCTCTTATAACGAGCCACCGCATCTGTCATAATTACTTCATAAGTATTGCCAAAGTGGGGCTTGCGAGATGCGTAAGCTATCGCTGTTGTAATGTAATATGGTTGTTTTGCCATTTTTAACTCCTTCTCCCCTGCAAATGAGCAAGGGATATGTATTTTTATATTCTTGTTTGTTTTAAATTTTGGTTTATCGGGAAGTTAGTTTTATTTTGGGACGCTCAAGCCGCTAGGCTTCCGCTTTTGAAAAAGCGGAACAAAACAACAGATGGGTTTGTGCAAATGTTTCGTAAATTTTCGATAATTCACAAGCGAATTATCGGTTTTGAAATCACGATACCATCCTTACACGCAAGCGCGACGGATGGTATCGCACTTTCAAAACTACGAAAATCAATCCTAATGGATTAATTTTCTAAAATTTACTTTATGTGAGCGTATAGATTTTGATAACTATATGTCTATTATTTGTAGTAGCAAATCATAGATTTTCGAGGCGCCTGTTAAAATGCCGAGAAAATTGTTATGTGTTGCTTTGCGAAGAAAAGCAACACGATTTGCGCAAAATCTTGCCGCGAAGCTCTTTAAAAAGCTTTTTTGGATACTTTTTTCTCGAAAAAAGTATCATTCCTTTCTAACTTACTTCTTTCCGATAAATCCCAATTTGCTTAAATGTTTATCAATATTTATATATCAATTCTTTCCCCAACGACGAAGAATTTCGTCAACAACAAGGCGGGTTGCAAATTCAATAGAATCTGCTTCAATTGTACAAGCAGCCGCTTTGGTATGTCCACCGCCACCAAAATGCTTTGCCACAACCGAAACATCAAAAGAACAAGATGAACGAAGCGAAATTCTGAATGAACGATACGCAGTTGATTGACGAGCACTTATTGCAATTTTAACTCCGTCAACTGCACGTGCCACATCAACAAGCGTTTCAAGATGCTCGTCCTCAAGTTCAAGTTTCTGCTTTAAGTCAAATGGAAACATAATTGCCGCAATTTTGCGATTGCTGTAAAATTGAATATTTTGAATTCCAGCCGCTTCAGCAGCAAGCATTTTTTCGCTCTTGCAGTCAAAAAGTCGGTGGTTGATTTCTGCAGTATCAACACCTACTCCAATAAGCTCTGCCGCGCAAAGATGCGTGTGAGCTGAAACGTTTGAATACTTAAAACATCCCGTGTCGGAACTGAGTGCCGCATAAATAAGGTCATAAGCATCGCGCGGAATTTTTTCAAGTTTACCTAATTCAACAAGGCGAGATGCTATCTCGTAAATGATTTCACCACTTGCCGCATAATCTGCACGAATGTAGTTATCGGCATATTTTGTTCCAAACTCGTGGTGGTCAATCATAAGGTCGATTTTATCCTCAAAAAGTCCTTGAAGATTGCCAAGCTGAGAGGGACTTGCAGTGTCAATTGTGATTATCCTTTGGAACTCAAAGTTTCTGTCCATATTTTCAAATCTCGCGCTTCTCTGATGCTTGTCCGTAAGGAACGCAAGACGTGAAGGAATCTCACTTTCGCAAGTGCAAAGTGTTTTTGAACCCATCGCTTCAAGCACGAGCTTTAGGGCATAGGATGCTCCTATTGCATCTGCATCGGGTCGAACGTGAAATATGATAAGTGTATTCTTTTTATCTGCAAGAAAGTTACATACTTCATCAAGAGTGTATTCTCTGTATTCGCGTATCATTCTTCGTCACCGGTGCCTTCTTCAAAATCCTCAGAGAAAGTAATACTATTGAGCAATTTTGAGATATGCGCGCCGTGTGCAACGCTGTCGTCGACAATAAAAGTGAGTTCGGGAGTGATTCTAAGATTCAATCTCTGTGCAATCTGACTTCTAATGTAGCCAGAAGCCGCCTTGAGTCCCTTTGCCACTTCCTTTTTATCGCCCATAAGTGAGCTGTAATATATTTTTGCAAATTTGAGGTCAGGAGTCACGTCAACTGCAGTTACGCTAACAAAAGCGCCACTAACTCTTGGGTCTTTAACATCACGAAGGATGCTTGCAAGCTCCTTTTGAACCTCGTCATTAATTCTACCTCTGCGATAATTAGCCATTTTTTCACCGTCCTTTTCGGTTTTTTACATAATAATTCATATTAGTATAACATAAAAATTCAGATTTATCAATAGTTGATTACTCTTTTTTGATAAAAGTTTTCAAATTTTGATTTATCGCTTACTTTTTTGAAAAAAAGTAAGCAAAAAACTTTTAATCAGCTTCGCGCTTTCCCCAATAATATCAGCGCAAAGCAGTAGGGGTCGGCGTCCCCGACGACCCGTTATAAAAGAAAAGTAAC